>JACPDY010000047.1 GCA_016183775.1 Bacteroidota bacterium | reverse complement strand
ACTCTTCAAAACCTTAGGAATGCAAATCCCGCCCAAAATTCTTAAGACAGAACCCAAAATGTAGTGGCACAAACCTAACCCCATGCCCGCAAACCCACATCATTGCTGAATTGTTAAAAATCAAGTGTCAAACTCGGGACCGAACAAAAACTTGATAAGCTCGTAACTTCATTCTTAGACGGCCTTTTGGAAAAAGGCGAATACGTCAAAAGAAAGGAAGAGCTTATCAAAACAAAAGTAGACCTTAATAAGCGTAAGGAGGATTTTGGACAAAAGGGCGCATTTTGGCTCGAACCATTGAAGGGCTGGGTAAAAGCTGCTAATGGCGCGGGAAAGATAGCTTTATCAGAAGATAATAATCAAATTAAAGCAATAATAGAAAAAGTTGGAACGAACCGCATTTTGAGGGCAAAAAAAATTGAGTTTGATTTTGTTCAACCCTATACAGAAGTGGCTAAACTAAAGGGATTAAAAGAAACAAGCCCCGCAGTTGCGGGGCTTGTTTTGGGAGACTCTGGTGGAGAATCTCCCGCATGGTACCCGGGACGGGACTTGAACCCGTACGGCCGTGAAGCCACAGGATTTTCTTACTCACTACAGCTTTCGCTGCTTCCGGTAAACCGGAATTTGTAGTCTGGACTATCTCTTTACCATACTCTGATGAATCAGAATTTAGGTACTTTCCGTTTAGTCTCTACACCTTCCCCAATTTCTTGGGGCTTGGATCGGGATTGCCATTTCTAACAATTGTTAGAAGAAGGTTTCCCCGAATTTGAAAAGTTCTACTTCCCTAATTTCTCAGGGAGCACTCAAATTTTAATTTAAGTCCTGCGTGTCTACCAGTTCCACCACCCAGGCAATGGGTCTTTTTATTTACTATCTCAAAGAGCGTTATTCTCATTCTTTTCCTAATAAGGCTTATAAATCCTTATTCATACCCCAGGTTTTAAGTCCTGCGTGTCTACCAGTTCCACCACCCAGACAAAGTACTTTTTATTTTAATATTTTCACTTCTAACTGCCCCACAATTTTATAGGGCTTAAAGTCCTGTTAAAAAAAGAACCCCCTAAAAAAATTTATTTTTAGGAGGATTTCATATTAAAATCACCCTTCAGCGGGACAAATGTAAGGAAAAAAGATTATTTAAATCGGTTTTCTATTACCACTTGTAGATTTTTCCTGTACCTATACCTGATTTGATCCAATAAACACCTGGCTCCAATTTCGACAAATTAATTACAGCTTTTGATTCACCTTCCACAGAAATATCAACCAAAGAAGTCACATCCTTTCCGGATAACTCAAATATTTTAACGTATTCCATTTCCATTTTATCAGCTTGCACAGTAACTCGATCATTTGTTGGATTGGGATATAATGAAAAGGGTGTACTTAATTTTGTCTCCGTAGTAACCGAGCTTATTGATGAATAAGTATAATTGCCATCAAAATCGGTCTGCTTTAACCTGTAATAAGAAACGCCTGCTAAAGGAATTTCATCTATGGAAGTATAGCTTATAAGTTCAGATGAATTACCAGCTCCTTTAATTTTTTCTACATATTCCCATCTCCTGGTATCCTTTGAACGTTCAACGATGAAATAGTCATTATTGATTTCAGAAGCGGTTTCCCACATTAATTTTACTCCTATATCTGTAGCAAGAGAACGGAAGTTTAACAATTTAATTGGAAGTGGATAATTAGCATCTCTTACCCACAGATGAAAGGAAGTTTCATTGGTAACTTCACCGGAATTCCATATTTCCCGTTGAGCGTCGGAGCTTTGTACCCAGTGGAATCCCCCTCCATTGCCACATGGGTGAAAAATATTCTGATGTAAATTTCCCACTCCATTGTTGCAACTGGCATCGCAGGTAAAACACCCTGCATTAGTACCAGTCCAGTCGTTATTGATTGCATTATCTACAGCACCCTGATCAAGTGTTTGGTTATTCTTAACTCTGGAAATAATAGTTGAATTCAATGTAACAACATCCACATTACCGGTGCTTGAAGATATTCTAACTTCAGTAATTGAAGCAAGTGATGCGAGAACAGTGGAGTTTAATATACCGCGACTGCCGGTAGTTAAACTGGTTCCTGCGGGCAAATCCCCGGTCCCGTTTCCAAAATCAATTGCCACTTGCACATATCCGTTTATATCTACATATGTATTAAATGTTACACCATCCAAATTAAAATAATATGTCCCAGCACTTGTAACTCCCAGAGTCTGACCAACAGCGGTGAAGGGATCCCCTGATGAGCCAGATTGCCCATGAGAAACTGTTGAAAACAAACTAATAAATAGAAATATTAATGTAATTCTCTTTTGTGTCATAGTTCTGAAAATAACCATTCGCAACTTCGGCGAATTTTTATTAAATAAAAATCCATAATGAGTTATTTTCTTACATCTGTATTACTCCTTTGAAAAATAATGTGAATCAAGGGTTGAAATTTATTGGCATCACTTCTGGATACGGCTTGAAATTGAGCCTCCCCGAAGTGACTCACAATTGTCAGTTCGAGCTCCTTCGGACGGGCTGGGAAGGTAACACCGACGCTAATAGTCTTGACGCTTCGTCCGCCGAAACTTTAACGAGGGTGGACATAAAGAATGATGAATTAAGAATGTAAAATAAAAGAGTATAAGCAGGTCTTAAAATCCTATTTTAGGCAATAAAAAAGTTCAAAGCTTAAAAGTTCAAAACGAACTTTAAACTTTGAACTCTTTCGAGCGGAAGACCGGTCTCGAACCGGCGACCTTAACCTTGGCAAGGTTACGCTCTACCAACTGAGCTACTTCCGCTTATGTACTCTTACACCTTGGCGCAAGAGGATTGCAAATGTAAACAAAAAAATAAAACCCACAAACAACTCTTTTTGCGAAATATGGTCGTAATATATTGGTAATTAGTTGTTTGTGGATTACAATGAGAAAGCTGTATATGCGGAACACTATTATGGTTGGTAAATAAGGATGTAATAGTACCGGACAAATTACTCAGCATGCTTTACATTAGTTGCATTCAAGCCTTTTTTGCCTTCTGTAATCTGGAAAGTTACTTTATCACCTTTACAGATTTCACACATCAATCCTGATTGATGAACAAAGATCTCTTCGCCTGTTTCATCAATCTTAATAAATCCATACCCGCTCATTTCATTGAATGACTTAACCGTTCCCGTTTGCATAAAGGAATGTTAAAATAAAGTATCTGTTGGCGTTTCCGATTGAGGTTGCTCGGGAGCTTCGTTCATTATCGGATCGTTATCGATAGTTGATGGAGTTATGATCTCGGTATAGCTGATTACTTCAACTTCCGCTGTCACTTTCTTTTTAGTTGCCTTTTTCTTTGCCGGTTTTTTTTTAGACTTTTTTGCCATGATGGGTAAGGGTTTGTATTGGGTTCTATTAGATAGCTAATTTAATAAATAATTTTTTGGGTTTACGACAAATTGAAGGTTAAATTTTTCTGCAAACCTGCCGGCAGGCTGCCGGAAGTGAAAAGAACGGAAAGCCTTTAAAAACAGGCAATTTCGGTGTTTTCTCATTTCTGTTTTTATGTTTTTGGACAAAAAGCATAAATGTTTATTCAAAAACAGGTATAATATGCCTTATTTAAAGAGGGTGAGTAAATAGAAGTATAAAAGCAATAAATAAACGCTAAAGCTTACATTTTAGTGGTTCTTGAAGAAGTAGCGAAATAGATAACAACAGCAGCTACCACAATACCCACAATGATGTATACGGGGTTTACCTGTACTCTCTTGCCTGCTTTGTTCGAGGCTTTTTTGTCCTGTCTTTTTTTATCTTCCTTTTTTACGTTTTCTGCTTTATCGCCTGGTGTAGTTATATGATCTCTGGGCTCGATTGTATTGACACTATTTTCATTTACGACTTTTGTATCATTTGCTCCAAGCGCAAATATATTTTGTTCCGATTCTTTAATGTTTGTTGGATGTGTGGCATTTTGTGATTGGCATGCAAACGCGATCACAAGAAACAGGAGAGAAAATATTTTTTTCATGTGTGCTGGTTTTGGTTTTTAAGGTGAACTAATGTAAGGAATATTTTAATTATACCCCAGCAAAAATGAATTTGCAAAAAGTAAATTGGCGGACCTGCGGGTATAACCGGTTCTGATTTCGGATGTATAGTGAACTCAATAGGAACCGGTTAAGAACAATTCTTTAAATGGGTATCAGGCACCAATAAGCTTTTTGATCTCATTCAATTTCATGAGCGCTTCTACAGGCGTTAATGTATTGATATCGGTATTTACGATCTCGTCCTTTATCTGCTCCAAAACAGGGTCGTTTAGTTGAAAAAAGCTGAGCTGCATATCGCTATTGGTTTCAAGTTCCGGGTTCCGGGCCTGCCCGCTGAAGGGCTGTTCGGCCCGCAGGCGGGTTCCGGGTTCACTTAACATCTGAGCTGCCGCCTGTCCGGCAGGCTTCTGTCTTCTGGCTCCTGACTCCTGGCTCCTGGCTTCCAGCTTCTTCAATATTTCTCCGGCCCTTTCAACTACTTTTCTGGGCATCCCGGCCATTTGTGCCACGTGGATACCAAAGCTATGCTCGCTGCCGCCCTGCACCAGTTTGCGCATAAATAATACTTTGTTGCCCAGTTCTTTTACCGATACATTGAAGTTTTTCACACGATTGAATGTGCTCGCTACATCGTTCAGTTCGTGGTAGTGTGTTGCAAAGAGCGTTTTGGCTTTCGCGGCCGGGTGTTCATGTAAAAATTCGACAATTGCCCAGGCAATAGAGATGCCATCATACGTACTGGTTCCGCGTCCGATTTCATCCAGCAGGATAAGGCTTCTGTCTGATACATTATTGAGGATGCTTGCTGTTTCATTCATCTCCACCATAAATGTTGATTCACCTGATGAAATATTATCGGAAGCACCTACTCGTGTAAATATCTTATCCACCAAACCAATATTGGCATGCCTGGCGGGAACAAAGCAGCCCATTTGTGCCATCAGTACGATCAATGCTGTTTGCCGCAAAAGCGCAGACTTACCCGACATGTTGGGACCCGTAATAATTATGATCTGTTGTGTATCATTATCCAGGTAAACATCATTAGCCACATACTCTTCGCCAATGGGCAGCTGGCGCTCAATAACAGGATGGCGGCCATCTTTTATATCAAGTATTTTGCTGTCGTTTATATGCGGGCGCACGTAATTATTTTTTAATGCCACAGATGCAAATGAAAGCAGGCAATCAATGCGTGCCACAAGCGAAGCGTTCAGTTGTATGGTAGCGATATAATCGCCCAGAGCGATCACCAGGTCATTGAACAGCCGCACTTCAAGTGCAAGTATTTTTTCTTCAGCACCCAGGATTTTTTCTTCGTATTGTTTCAGCTCTTCAGTAATATAACGTTCGGCATTGGTAAGGGTTTGTTTACGCATCCAGTCGCCGGGCACTTTATCCTTATGTGTATTTGTAACTTCCAGGTAATATCCAAACACGCTGTTAAAAGCGATTTTCAATGAAGGAATGTTTGTCCGTTCCGATTCGCGCTGTTGTATCTGCAGCAAATAGTCTTTCCCGGAGTAGGCAATTTTACGAAGCTCATCCAGTTCGGCATTCACGCCTTCCGCGATCACATTTCCTTTGTGTACCAAAAAAGGAGGCTCCGGTTGCAGCTCTTTCTCTATTTTATCTATAGCTGTTTTACAAGGGTTGAGCTGTTCAGCGATCTTCCTTAAAGAACTATTTTCTGCTTTGTCCAGCAATTCTTTTATAGGTTGAATGGCGGTTAAAGCCCGTTTTAATTGCGCTACTTCTTTAGGCGATATGCGCGCAGTGGCTACTTTTGAAACAATACGTTCCAGGTCACCTACGGATTCTATATAGGAACCTATCTGGTTCGCGATCTCTTCGTTCGTTAAAAAGTAGTCAACGCATTCAAGCCGGTCATCAATGGGTGTTTTGTCTTTTAATGGCAGGGCCAGCCAGCGTTTAAGCATGCGGGATCCCATGGGTGAAATGGTCTGGTCAATTACATTGATGAGTGTATTTGCGTTCTCATTATAAGACCCGAATAGTTCGAGGTTGCGTATTGTGAATTTATCCAGCCAAACGTATTTTTCTTCTTCAATGCGCGAAACGGCGGTGATGTGTTTTACTTTATCATGCTGTGTTTCGGCTAAGTAATGCAGCGCTACGCCGGCAGCAATAATACCTGTGTCGAGGTTTTCAATACCATAACCTTTAAGGGATTTGGTGTTAAAATGTTTCAGCAGGGATTCGTGGCCAAACTCATGTGTGAAAGCCCAATCATCGAGTCCGTATGAATAGAATTTTTCACCGAATGCCTCGAGAAATTGTTTCTTTTTGTTTTTCTGGAACAGCACTTCGCTGGGGCGGAAACTTTGCAGAAGTTTATCTACATATTCCAGTGTTCCCTGCGCAACAAGAAATTCACCGGTCGATACATCCAGGAAAGATACACCTGCAAGGTTGTCGTTTAGGGCAATGCTGGCGAGGAAATTATTTGTTTTGTGATCAAGTACTTTGTCATTGTATGAAACACCGGGAGTTACCAGTTCAGTAACTCCTCGTTTTACAATGGTTTTAGTCATTTTGGGATCTTCCAACTGGTCGCATATCGCAACGCGTTGTCCGGCCCGCACTAATTTTGGCAAATAGGTATCGAGTGAATGGTGGGGAAATCCTGCCAATTCTATGAATGAAGCTGAGCCATTGGCCCGCCGGGTAAGAACAATGCCCAGTATCCCCGATGTTTTAACAGCATCTTCTCCAAAAGTTTCATAAAAATCACCTACACGAAACAGCAACAATGCATCAGGATATTTTCCTTTAATCGCGTAATATTGCTTCATCAGCGGTGTTTCGACCGGAGATGCGGCACTTTTTATCATACTTCTGTTTACAGCCATTGAGCTAAAATACAAATACAATTTAAGTGCGTGTTTTAAAGTTTTTAACACCCCTGAATTGGTATTAGTTGACTGTTGGCAGTTTCTCAAGAAACTAACAACCAACAACTAATAACAGATATCTAAAATCCCCATCTTTGCAGCATGAGGAAATTATCAAACGAAGAGCTGAACCGGAAAACGGTAGATGAGTTTAAGCGATCATCTAAAACACCTATCGTTGTTGTGCTTGACAATATCCGCAGTTTGAATAATGTCGGTTCTGTATTTCGCACAGCTGATGCCTTCCTCGTCGAATCGTTGTATTTATGCGGTATTACAGGTGCACCGCCAAACAAGGAGATTCAAAAGACCGCATTGGGTTCGACAGATACGGTGGACTGGATGCATTTTAAAACTACTGCAGATGCCATTCAGCAGTTAAAGGAAAAAGGGTATAAAGTATATGCTGTTGAACAGGTTGATGGGTCAATTTGTTTGGATAAATTCAAGCCGGATACCGGCAGTAAAATTGCGGTTGTATTTGGCCATGAGGTGAAAGGGGTGGAGCAGGAGACCGTCAATTTATGCGATGGTGTAATCGAGATCCCCCAGGTTGGCACGAAGCATTCGCTGAATATAGCAATTAGTGTGGGGATCGTGATCTGGGATCTGTTTTTAAAACTCAGGCGGTAGTACGACTTTGTTTCCATTGGCATAAAATAAGAACGGCTCCGTTATCGGAGCCGTTCTTATTTTACATGGTAATAAGCTTTATTGTACTAATGCTTTAAAGTCAGCATTTTCTCTTAGCTTGATAAATTCAACATCGTCCGCTGCTTTTGACTTGAATATAGAATCTTTTCCAATAGCTGTTTTTAGATTATTGATAGCCATGTCAGATTTCCCGGTACGGGCACCAACAATAGCTTTCAGGTAATAACCCAAAGCAGTGTCTTTGTCATCAGAAGCATCAATCGTTTGAACCGCGGCATCCGCGCTGCCGTTCAATACTTTTGCAAGAGCCATGTTAAACGCTTCATAGCTTCCGAAGTTTGATACCGCGCTGGCGTAGCTGCCATTCATGATATCAATGATGCCCATATTGTAATTAACTTCAGGGCCTGCACCGGCAGCATCTTTGTAAAATGCTGTTGCCTTGTTACGATCGCCTTTCCAGCGGGCAACAATACCCTGGTTATTTTTAACTGCTGTGTTTTTTGCATCCAGTTTAGCCGCGTTATCGAATTGAACTTCTGCGTCATTTACTTTGTTCTGCATTAAGTAAATACAACCTGTGTTGTTGATCGCTCTCCAGTCTGTAGGATACATTCTTTCAGCTGCTTTGTAAATGCTGAGTTTGGTGTTCATATCCTTTGTAAGATTGGCGCCTGCATACAATAACTCTTCAACAGAAAGGCTGTCAGGAGTGGAGGTGGCCAATTTAATAATCTGATCATCAGTTCTGCTCAATTCTTCGCCGTTTAGTGTGATCATTGATCTCCTCAATTTTGGAAGTATCTTGTCTGATACCTCAGTATATGTTTTAGAAAGATTTTTTATTTCTTTTTCACGTTGGTCAAGGTCAGAATACATGGTCAGTACACGCAGAATAAGTTCTTTATCCTTTATTTCTGATTGTTCCATCATTGTCTTGAAGCCTTCCCAGTCTTCACCTTTACCAATATTTGTATAAAATTCTTCTTTCTGACCGGCTTCAAATTTTGTTTTCTTGTCCTTGAACATACCCATCAGCGCTTTAGAGGCCGAAGTGGCACGTTCTGTAGCTAAGTTAGAGTTGAGGCTCTGTTCGCCATCCGGAGAAGCATAGGCGGAAATAGAAATATTTTTAAGCATATAACCTTTTGCAAGTCCTTTTTCGACAAACTCTTTGAATGCTTTCATTTCGGTATTATTCATCTCACCAGGACGAACATTTGATTGATTTACAACATAGTAAATAACAGAGTTAGCGGAAACCGGTTTGGTTTTGGTAAAGGCATCCTTGCCCATGATAGATTTCTCATCACTTTTAACAAGTAAAGAAGTAACCATTGTTCCATCAGCAATTTTTGCCATTGGCAATTCTTTTACCTTTTTCTTCACCTGGCCAGAAGCCTTAACTTCAACAGTGGCCTTTTCCATGCCATTTACATAAGCTGTACGATCCGAGTAGGAGAAACTTCCGCCCATTGCATAAGGAATTTTCGTTCCTGTACCAACCGCTTTTTCGCCAATGACAGTAGTTGGTTTAAGTTCCTTTTCACCACCGTTATATTTAATTACAGGGGTAACTGTAAGTGTAACTTTTTTACCAAAATATTTTGGCGGGAATTTGCCTGCTACAGTAACTGTTACAGTATCGCCATGCATTTCAATAGGATTCGGCGTAACTGTGTACTGAACGGTATTGGCTTTTTTTACCATTTTACCCAATCCGTCGCAGGCTGTAAATCCGATGGCTGCAATTACTGCAAGCCCCAGAGTTTGTAACGTTCTATTTTTCATTAGTAAAAGTTTTTCTTGTTTGGTGTTTGGTTGAAGGTTTTCTTCAGACAGGTGCAAAAATAAGCATTTTTTTAAAATAAGAAAGATATTTGTAAGTTTCTTATTATGAAACGAGTAGGACAGGCGAATAGGGTCAGAAAAATGATATGCAGCGGGTTCACTGCCTGTCACGCGCGGACTTATAACGGCAGGCAGGCATCTGTTCTTTGAAAGCGAATAAATGGTACTTCAGACGAAGTAGTTTAGTTGATTTTTGTAACGGCGAGGGTATCCGTACAATTTTTGGCCAAATGTTCAATGTTTTTACCTGTTACAGGGTGTTTGTGATCGGGGGCCAGCTCTAACATAGGTTTTAAAGCAAAGTTTCGCTCATGCAGATGAGGGTGAGGTATTGTAAGTTGTTCATTTTGAATGGTATCGTTGTTGTAAAATAGAATATCTATGTCAATTATACGTGGAGCCCATTTTTCAGCTTCATTTTCACCGCGTTTTCGGCCTAAAAGGCGTTCAATGGCCAGCAATTCGTGTAATAGTATAGTAGGTTCCATGTGAGTTTCGATCAAAACAGCCTGGTTGAAAAAATTTTGTTGATCGGGGTTGCCCCAGGGAGCTGTTTCATATACCGATGAGCTTTTTATCACCTTGCCGGCATAATTTTCAATATGCTGCAATGCGTCTAAAAGATTCTGTCGGCGGTTGCCGGAATTGGATCCTAATAAGAGGTAGGCCTTTTTCATAAATTATGGTGTTAAATAACAAAAATTTTCACTTTCAGGCAAACTTTATTATTAGCATAAGATTAACAATTACCCAAATTGAGCTAGGAGTTTTGGCGGAACTCAGTGAGCCCGAATTGATAGCATTTGGGTTATCTCAAAACGTAATGGCAATAAATAATTATGTTGTTGATTTCGCATTGCGTTATCCAGGGTTATTCAAAACGAACGAAATATTAAAGCATTCTTGACTTAACCGTTCTCATTCTGCACATACCGTTCATACAATATTAAGAGAGGCTTGAATATTATTAATTAATTTTACTTAAAAATTTAACACTATATTATTATGAAGCAGTTTTTTAAATATGTATTAGCTACAGTCACAGGTTTAATTATCACGCTGGTGCTGGTGGTGCTTTTTTTTGTTGTTCTTATTGCCGGTATTATTTCTTCGGCATCAGAAGAGAAATCGATTACTGTTAAGCCCAACTCAGTGCTGCATTTGAAATTTGAAACGCTCATTAGTGAACGAACACCCAAAAATCCATTCAGGAATTTTGATTTTTCTTCTATGTCCGGTAAAAAAGAGATCGGACTTAACGATATTCTTGAAAACATAAAAAAGGCAAAAACAGATGCGGATATCAAAGGTATTTACATCGACATGAGCCGGCTTCTTGCTGGTATTGCTACTATTGAAGAAATTCGGAACGCGCTTATTGATTTTAAAACCTCGGGAAAATTTATTTTAGCGTACAGTGAATCGTACCGCCAGGGTGCCTATTACTTGTCGAGCGTGGCCGATAAAATTTACCTGAACCCCGAAGGTAATCTGGATTGGAAAGGATTGAGTGCGCAGATGATGTTTTTTAAAGGCACTTTGGAAAAACTGGAAATAAGCGCTCAGATTTTTCGTCATGGTAAATTTAAAAGTGCTATTGAGCCATTTGACCTGGACAAGATGAGTGCAGCCAATCGCCTGCAAACAATGACATATTTGAATGCGATCTGGGATCACATAGTGGATGGTATTTCAAAAAGCCGGCATATTCCGGCGGATAAATTGAATCAAATTGCTGATCAGTTAAGTATCCGCCAACCCGAAGATGCAGTGAAGTTTAAAATGGTTGATGGGCTTAAATACAAAGATGAAATTATTGCCGAGCTGAAAAACAAACTTGGTCTGAAAGAAAAGGAGAAGATCAATTATGTGGATATAAGTGATTACACGCATTCACGCAGCAAAGAAAAAAGATTAGGTAAAGAAAAGATAGCCGTTATTTATGCTACAGGGGCCATCGGCGGCGGGGAGGGCGATGACGACTCTATGGGATCAGAGCGTATTTCAAGAACCATTCGTGAAGCGCGTTCGGACAGCAACATAAAAGCCATTGTGCTTCGTGTGAATTCACCGGGCGGCAGTGCGCTTGCTTCGGATGTTATCTGGCGGGAAGTATTCCTTGCAAAAAAGGTTAAGCCGATTGTTGTATCGATGGGTGATGTGGCGGCTTCGGGAGGCTATTATATTTCATGCGCCGCCGATGTTATTGTTGCGGAACCGAACACGATCACAGGTTCTATAGGTGTATTCGGCATACTTCCGAACGCGCAAAAATTCTTTAATAACAAATTGGGCATCACTATTGATACAGCAAATACCAACAGGCATGCAGATATCGGGAGTGTTTACCGGCCCGTTACTACTGAAGAGAATCAGTTCATACAGGAAAGTGTGGAAAATATTTACAATGTGTTTATCGGTAAAGTAGCCGATGGTCGCAAAAAAACAACTGCCGAAATTGACAGTATAGGGCAGGGCAGGGTATGGAGTGGGATTGACGCGAAAAGGATTGGTCTCGTGGATGAATTAGGAGGCATTAACGATGCCATTAAGATCGCGGCTAAGAAAGCAAAGCTGGATAAATATAAAATTGTGGAACTGCCTAAGCAAAAAGAAATTTTAGAAGAGCTGCTGAAAGACATCAGTGATGATATTGAAACCAAAATGCTGAAAAAACAACTGGGCGAAACGTATGATCATTATATGCATTATAAAGAAATGATCGATCTGAAAGGTATGCAGGCGCGTATGCCTTATGAAGTGGTGCTGTATTAACGAATAACGAATTGGTACGAATTTACGAATGAGTAAATTGTCGGGTTATTCGTAAATTCGTTTTTTATTCGTTATTCGTTGATGAAAATCGGTTTATTCTTCGGTTCTTTCAATCCCATCCATATTGGCCATATGGCCATTGCAAATTACATGGTTGCTTTCACCGGCATTCAGCAGGTGTGGTTCGTGGTATCACCGCACAATCCGTTGAAAGAGAAAAAAACGTTGTTGTCCGATATGCATCGGTTACGTTTGGTGAGAGAGGCTATCGCGGATGATGCCCGCTTTAAGGCCAGTAATATTGAGTTCAAATTGCCCCGGCCATCTTATACGATCAATACACTTGCCTATTTAAAGGAAAAGTATCCGGCTAACCAATTTGCGCTTATTATCGGTATGGATAATTTGCAAACATTTCACAAGTGGAAAAATTACGAAGAGATTTTGAAGCAATACGAGCTATATGTTTATCCGCGGCAAACTGGTACTCCCTCCCTGAAGGAGAGCGGTGGAGTGAGGCCCGATCACCCCAAAGTAAAATTGACCGGGGCTCCGATCATGGAAATATCCTCAACATTTATACGTGAAGCTATTCGTGATAAAAAAGATATACGTCATTATTTGCCCGAAGCAGTTTATAAATACATTGTTGAAATGCATTTTTACGAAAAATGATGCTGTCGTTCAGGGCCTGCGTTTATTATCAACGAATAACGAAGGGATACGAATTTAATAGGGTTGTTGATTTATTAAGTTTGAACATTCGTAATAGTTATTTTTTTATTCGTAATTCGTTGATGGTGCATTAACTTTGTAGCTTTACTAAACACAATATTCTTCATAATGAAAATTAAAATTTATACAATAATTATCGCTGCAATAGCTGCTGTTGAAGTTAATGCCCAGGTAAAGTGGCCGGGAATTGATTATAACATCAGGAATGTCTACCCGGTTTATACCGATCTGTCACTTGCACTTAGGGAGCCTGACAAAGTGATGGCCCTCGATCTGAGTAATAAATTTTTAATGGCATATCCCGAAGAGCTGGCGAAACTTCTGAATCTGCGCGTGCTTATCCTTGATAACAATCAAATACCGGAATTGCCGGTTTCTATTTTGGCTTTGAAAAACCTGGAGGTACTTAGTTTGTCCGGCAACCAGTTGATGCTGCTTCCGTATGAAGTGGCACGACTACCTTTATTGAAAGAGCTGCGTGTTGACCACAATTACCTGCCTTTTTTGCCGGTGGATATAGGAACCCTGGGGAAACTTGAACTCCTTGATGCAAGTAATAATGTTCTGGAGACCTTGCCAAAAGAGCTTGGTAAGCTTTCACTCCTGAAATATTTGAACATCAGTAATAATCAACTGGTTGAAATACCAAACGAATTATCGGGACTGGTTAATCTGTTACGACTGGATGTAAGCTATAATAAATTGAACAACATACCCCCTAAACTGACCAAATTAAAACAATTGAAGATAAATGTGGAGGGCAACCTCATTGAGGCACCGAAAGGGAAATAGCCATGCCCCGTCGTGCGCAAAAACTGACGATCAGTCACTCGCAAATTATCTACGTATGAACGAATTTTATGACTGAAATAGGAAAACTGAATACGTTACGTGTTGTTAAAGAACTTGATTTCGGGATCTACCTGGATGGGGAGCAGCTGGGTGAAATATTAATGCCGCGCAGATATGTGCCCGCAGGCACTAAGCCGGGGGATAAACTGGAAGTATTTATTTACCTTGATTCGGAAGATCGCTTTATTGCCACAACCGAAAGGCCATTTGCATCGGTTGGTGATTTTGCCCTGCTTGATGTGGTTGGTGTTAATTCAGTTGGCGCTTTTTTAGATTGGGGTCTGCCGAAGGATTTGCTGGTTCCGTTTCGTGAACAAAAGCAAAAACTGGAAGTTGGAAAATCTTATGTTGTGTTTGTTTACCTTGATGTTGAAACGAATCGCATTGTTGCATCAGCCAAACCGGAGAAATTCCTGGACCGATCCCCTGCTGATTTTGAAGAAGGTGAGGGGGTAGATTTGTTGATCCTCAGTAAGACCGACCTTGGTTACAAAGCCATGATAAACAAAACGCATACGGGGGTGTTGTATAAAAATGAAGTGTTTGAATCGCTCGAAAAAGGACAGCAGCTTAAAGGATATATTCGTAAAATCAGGCCCGATGGAAAAGTTGATCTCATACTACATAAACCCGGCTACGAAAAGGTGGATGATATTTCGAAACAGATATTGGATAAGCTGAAAGAGAAAAGCGGATTTATCGCGCTCAATGACAAAAGTTCAGCCGAAAGCATTTACGAAATGTTCCGCGTCAGCAAAAAGACGTATAAAAAAGCGATTGGAGCTTTATATCGCGAGCGTGTTATCACAATTGAAGATGCCGGTATACGGCTAAACTAAGATTAATGAAGCCTGGACTTCAACACCAATGCTCTTTAATATTACTTCGTGGTTTGCCCGGTAGCGGAAAATCAACACTTGCCGCATTACTCAGTGAAAATGGCAAATATCCTGTCCTTTCCATTGACAGTTATTTCACCCATGTGCATACAGGAGAATATAATTTTGATCATAAAAAAAACCACCTGGCTTATACGCAATGTGAAAAACAAACAAAGGGAAAAATGGAAATGGGTTGCCCCAAAATTTTGGTTGACAATACATTTACATTGGAATGGGAAATGGAACCTTATTTTAAACTCGCTGCTGAATATGATTACAGGATATTTGTGATTACTGTCGAGAACCGGCATGGGGGCAAAAACATTCACAATATTTCCATAGCGCAGATGGAAAAAATGGCTGATAAGTATAAGGTTAAGCTGATGCCATAATGACTCCGCTCCGCCCGGCGTGACCTGTAATATAGCTGGAAAAGAAGTTGAGGGTCGATAGAATAATATATCCTCTTGAAATAGTTCACTGATGGCAGAAGAGCTTCCTATTTTAAATGTTATCCCCGAAGTAAAAGAAAAACTTTTACATCATCGTATGCTTATCCTTCAGGCTCCGCCGGGTGCAGGGAAGTCTACTGTACTTCCCATTGAGTTAATGAATGAACAGTGGTTGAAGGGAAAAAAAATACTGATGCTGGAGCCGAGAAGACTGGCCGCAAGATCTGTGGCCGGCCGGATGGCTGTATTAATTAATGATGAAATTGGAAAAACGATCGGGTACCGCGTTCGTTTCGATAATAAAGTAAGTTCAGGTATGCGCGTTGAGGTTGTAACAGAAGGAATACTTACACGCATGCTGCAAACCGACAACTCATTGGAGGATGTGGGACTGGTGATCTTTGATGAATTTCATGAGCGCAGCCTGCATGCCGACCTTGCACTTGCCCTTTGTTTGCAGGCACAGCAGGTGTTGCGGGATGATCTGCGCATACTTATTATGTCGGCCACATTGGATGGGAACAGGCTTTCTTCATTGCTTAACAGTGCTCCTGTAGTTAATTGTGAAGGACGGCAGTTTCCGGTTAAAATAAATTACATAAATACAGATTCTGCGGTTCCGCTTCCTTTGAGTGTAACGCGTGCAATAAAAAAGGCGCTCACAGAAAACGAAGGAGATGTTTTGGTTTTTTTACCCGGTACAGGTGAAATACACAGGACAAATGAGCTGCTTGAAACAGAACATATAAGCGCTAGGGTTCACTTGCTTTATGGCGACCTTTCGCCGCAACAGCAGCAGCTGGCTATTTTACCTGATCCGAAGGGAAGGCGGAAAGTCATACTGGCGACTTCCATCGCTGAAACTTCATTGACCATTGAAGGCATTACAGTTGTTGTTGACAGTGGTTACTCGCGAATCCCTAAGTTTGATCTGCGTACCGGACTTACGCGATTGGAAACTGTTCGTGTTACAAAAGACGCAGCTGACCAGCGTGCAGGCCGTGCGGGCCGGCTTGGTCCGGGAGTTTGCTATAGGTTGTGGAGTGAGGGTACAAACATCCACCTGAATCCTCAGCGTAATCCCGAAATCATGGATGCGGATCTGGCTCCACTCTTGCTTGAATTATGTAATTGGGGTATAAAAGATGTAAATGAACTTACGTGGATAAGTCCGCCTCCGGTTGGAGCCGTAAATCAAGCCCGTGAATTATTGCAACAGCTTGGAGCGATCCATAAATCGGAGATCACTCAACGTGGAAAGGAAATGCTTCGCTTGCCAACCCACCCGCGTATCGCGCATATGCTATTGGAAGCTCAGTTGGATGATAAGAAGGGAAAGCAGAAAGGGCTCACCGCGATCGCAACTGATATTGCAGCCCTGTTGGAAGAGCGCGACCCTTTGCAAAAAGAATCGGGGGCTGATCTTACACTCAGGCTGGAGGCGCTGAGAAAATGGAGAGCCAAAGAGCGCGTTAACGCGGATAGAATTTCACTGGAACGTATTGAACGTATTGCTTTGTCGTGGAGAAAAATGCTTAAGCTGGAAATGGATAATGCAATTCCGGCTGAGGAAGATGTTGGCTTGTTGCTTGCGGCTGCATACCCTGAGCGTATTGCAAGGCAGCTGGGTAAAGATGATGCCAGGTTTCGTTTGGCGAATGGGCGTATTGTAAAATTAAGGGAGGAGGATCCTTTGATACGCGAAGAGTGGTTAGCTGTGGCACATTTGGATGCAGGAAATAAAGAGGGCAAAATATTCCTCGCGGCCCCTCTGAACCATGAAGACCTCTTACACCTCGCTGAACTCGTAGAAGTATTGACATGGGATCCACAAAGGGGAATTATAATTGCCGTTACCGAAACACGTATCGGGAGTATCACTATTGAAAGCACACCATTAAAAAAAATTCCGGATGAACAACGTGTTAAAATATTGTGTGACGCGATCCGTTCGGAAGGAATAAATAATATGCTGAACTGGCTACCAGCTATTAAGGATTGGCAGACACGGATAATGAGCCTTCGTGTATGGCGGCCTGCTGAAGAATGGCCCGATGTGCGCGATGAGGTGCTGCTGAATTCGTTAGAAGAATGGCTTGGACCTTATTTGGCAGAAGTGAGTAAGCGGGATGAGCTGAAAAAATTAGATTTGACCATTGCGCTTGGAGGATTTTTGTCATGGGAATTGAACCGGCGATTGGACGAGCTCGCGCCTGCAGCCTTAAAAGTTCCGAGCGGGTCGATGATACGTTTAACTTATTTTGAGGATGGCGGTTCTCCCGAAATGGCTGTGCGTTTGCAGGAAGTTTTTGGAATGCTTGAAACACCTGCTGTAAATGAGGGAAGGAATAAAGTGCTTTTGCATTTGCTATCCCCTGCCCGCAGGCCGGTGCAGGTAACACAGGACATTCATAGCTTCTGGAAAAATACATACGCGGAAGTACGTAAAGAATTACGCATTCGTTATCCCAGGCATTCATGGCCCGAAGATCCATGGACGGCACAAGCTATCAGAGGGCCTGTAAGGAGAAAAAATAATTGAATTAAAATTCCCCTTCCGAATCACCCTGTTGTGATGCAGATTTCCGTTTGAACATAGTTGCATCCGCTTTTCCAAAACGGATCATCGCAGTAAATTTTACATACCTTGTTTCGCGGCGGCTCCAGTAGTCCTGGATGTAATCATCAGTAGTCGTGAGGTTTCCCTGTCCTTTTGTATCAAATATATCGCTTACGCTGAAGGTTAGCGTGATGAATTTTTTTATCTCTTTACTTACTCCGCAATCGGCATAATATTGTTCTGTGCTGGTTCCTTGCGGAATAACTTTTGGGGAATGGTAATTGCCGGATAATTGAACAGAAAAATTTTGCGGCAAACGATAAACTAAATTCAGTTTTGTGGTATAATAAAAGCCCTGGTTGCTTACTGTTGTATTATTATAGGTGGCATCAATGAACGAATAGAACAGGTTCATATTCCATGTGGCTTCAAACCCCTTGAACAAGGTATGTTTAAACGTGTTGTCCATGCCAATGGTGTTGCTTTGTCTGCCGTTAATGTGTGTGCTGATAACTATCGTGGAATCAGCAGGGAAGGTATAATTGTATTGTGTAAGCGGGTTTTGAGTGTTGCGGATGAACAGGGTAAAGAGCAGGTTGCCTTTTGCTAATTGTTGATTATAATTTAATTCGGCCATAGTTATGAATTCGGGTGTAAGATTCGGATTTCCGATCGAATAATTTTTATTGTCGCTGCTCATGATAAATGGCATCATTTGCCTGAAGTTGGGCCGGTTGATTTTGCGTGAAATATTAACCTGCATTTCCTTTTTTTCGGCTATTTTTTTGCTGATAAAAATGCTTGGGAACAGTGCATTCAGAAGATTGTCGAGCCCTGTCGGGTAGGAATACTGAAAGGTAGAATCATTTTTATTTGCCAGGACGCCTTTATAATAAGACTCTTCAAAGCGCAGGCCCAGCATATAACTTAATTTTTTACGACGGAGTGAATAGTTAATATATCCCGCGTTAACCATATCCGTTATCAGGTAGTGATTCGTTAAGTCAGTGTCAATAGCATAAAGGTCAAATGTATGATCATAGCGGTTCACTTCCATTAATTGGTCGCTTTGTTTGAAATTAGACCGCACTCCAAATTCAAGTTTAGTGCTGTCATTGACCGGGTTTATGTAATCGGCCTGGATTGTAAACATTTGATTCTCATTGCGGCCCTGGTTATTTTGAAGAACAGGGTTTAAGGGCAGCAATGCTCCGTTGCTATCGTATGTGTTAGTTGTAAATACGCTTGGATTTTTTGAAAGCCCGCTATTGTGATTTATGTCGGCAGTAAATTCTTTCCCCTTTTTCGGAAATGTTTTCCTATAAAGAAGCTTTGTTGTGTAATTCCCAAAATCAATAACGGTGTTGGTTATCCGTGAGCCTCTGCTTACTAGTGCATCGGATGCATCAGCTGTACGGAAGGATTGATCTTCCCTCGTGTAAAAATATCCTTTTGTGATATTTTGTGAGATCGTCAGTGTATTTCGGTTGTTGATATAATAATCAAATGAAGCGGAACCTTTGTTGAAAGTGTTTTTAAAAACTTTGTCATTATCCGAATTATAAAAGCCGGCAATGGCACCATTGTATAAAATGGTGCGGTAATTATATGCATGAATCGGATTTTTAAAAGCATTGTAATTGTAAGTCATGGAAAATCCAATAGGCTTTTGTTTAATATTCAGCGCAATCATGCCATTATAATGGTCGTTGGTTCCGATTCCTCCTGAAACAATGCCATTATACCCGGGCTTTATATTGCTTTTCATAACAATATTGATAATGCCACCTGTGGCACTCGCTTCAAATTTTGCCGATGGATTAGTAATTACTTCTACTTTATCTATTTCATCGGCAGGGATCATGTCGAGCGTAAGGTTGGTTGGCCGGCCATCAACATAAATGGTAGCGTTGTTTTGCCGGAGCTGCGCATTGCCGCTTTCATCCATAGTTACCGAAGGGATGTTTTTCATCACATCGGTGGCTGTGCCGCCCCTGCTGGTAATATTTTTGTCTACATTAAAAACTTTGCGGTCGATGTTCATTTCGAAAGTGCTTTTTTCTTCAACTATTTCAGCAGTTTTAAGAAGGGTTTCCTCTACCTGTAATTGTATATCCCCAAGATCCTGCTCTTCATTTTGAGGGACGATCATGATCACTTGTTGATATGTTTTAAAGCCAATAAAAGTTATTTTGAGGTTGAAGCGGCCATACGGTATATTTTCAAAGCTGAATTCGCCATTGTTTTTGGTAAAATTCCCCGCGATTACGCTATCCTTTTTGAAAATGGCAACAGAGGCAAATGGAATGGGTTCTTTTGTTTTTGAATCGACAACCTTACCATAAATATGACCTACTGCAGGTAAATTGGAAATGCCTCCCCGGTTTTTTTGACCTCCTTCAATTGGACGCTGCTGAGCCATACAAAGGCAGCAAGCCAGGCTAATTAAAGGAGTGAAAATGTATTTTTTCATTAATAAACCTGTTTTGGCAGGCGGGTATCAAAGATAGAAACCCAAATGTTGCAAACAAACACTTATGTACTCTACATTAACATAAATTAACAGAGGAAAAAGATGTTTCAAAACATACGTTAATGAATTCGTAAATGCCAATAATGTCCCAATTATTTTTTAGCACATAACAGGGCATCAAATGGCTGAAAATCGTATCCGACATTTAACCCCCGATATGTTCGACATTGAATATGCAATTATTATGCAACCATTGTGCAATTTGTGCAATTATTGTGCAATCACTTTTTAGCTAAAATATATTCCGATCCTGCACCAACACCCGACCCTTTTTGCAATAAAATCTTTTTTGTAATCAATCCTCTCAGGTCATTGGTCGCAGTATTCCTTGAGCAATTATTAATACTTTGATATTTGGAATTGGAGATGCTTCCAGCTTCTTTTATAAACAATATTGCTTTTACCTGTCGTTCATTCAGTCCAATTTTTAAAAGATATTCTTCTGTATAAATATCCTTTCTGAAAGTAATCAACATTCCGCCTCCATCTTCTTCGTATAGAGGTTCCGGGAGTCCTGCTTTTTTACATTCCTCAATCATTTTTACTGTTCCATGCCCCCACGCTTCAATATAGGCAGCTTTATAAAATACATCCGCAATCAGTTTATTTCTCGGATAGGAAGAATGTTTTTCCTTTAATTTTTCTATCGTAAGTTTTTGCGACAGCTCACCATTGTTCCACAAAGAAAGGTGATCGGGATATATTTTTAATTGGGTATGGACATCGGAATAGTCGCGGTGTACTATTGAATTTACAATGGCTTCACGCAATGCGGGTTCCGGGTACTCGAGTTCTTCTTCCCTGTGTAATTTTTTGATTGTTATTTCGGATTGCAGGTATTTTTTCTTTAAAATTTCAATAGTATCTTCCGCCTGTTGGAACAAGTTGCCGTATATATCATCCATGCTTACAAGAGCAGCATCATCTTTGAATCTTCCAATTTTTATGTATGCGCTTATGTAGAATTTTCGAGGGTCTTTTCCGAATAGCAATATGGCGGCACGTGTTGGCTTCCCTTTATGAAGAAGGTGCAGTTTTTCAAGAAGGCTGGTAACCGATTTTTCTTTTGCAGCAGCCGGGAATCTTTTTGCCGCAAGCTCTTTAAACTTAGTGATGGTATTGGGGTCAATGTCTTTAAGGGTAGCCCGTTCTTCTACTATGGATTCCCAGGATACCCCACTCTTTTCTAAAAGAAAATTCTGAAGCTCAGCTCCATTTAATTCCTGAGTAGTGCTGCCTGACCGGGAATAATATTTTCCTCTGAAAGAAACAGAAGTTTTATAAGGTTTTACTTTTATAAGTATGTATTCCTTACTTTTTTCCCGCTTCATACTTACATCCGCTATGATATGAAGCATATCTGCAATTTTGTTGGGAACATCTTCCAACAGTTTTTTTGCATTTTCAACTCCGACAATTTTGCCAGTATCATTCAATCCCACATATAGCGTTCCTCCATGACTATTTGCAAACGCACAAATAGTTTTCAGGAACTCATCCCGCCAGGACTGTTTGCATTCTATATTTTGATTTTCTTTTTTAGCCATAGTATTCAGGTGCAAAGTAACTAAAAACGGAGGGGTGTCATATACTGTTTTTCCAAAATATTTTAAAGCAAAAACGAATCTTTTATTGAGGGCTTGAAATTATCCGCTTTTTTATTCTCAAATACCTCAAAACTCATCCCTTTTTCCTTAAAGCGATTCTTGGTTGTGGTGGCAATACCATTTTCAACCTTAACTGCTATATAATTATTATATAGTAAATTTGTCCGAAATTAATTCTTATGCTATGAGTGATCGCGCAGTTTTTCGAATAGTATTTGGAGTGTCGGTGTTTGTATTTATTACTGTTGTTGTTTTAAACAAAAAGCTCATTCCGCCTCCTTCAACTATTCCGGTAGTTGTTTATCAACTCCCGAAATTACACGCGTTCCTGAACGGTACATGCAGCATATTGCTTGTTTGTTCGTTTATGGCGATCAGGCGAAAGAAAATTGCCTTACATAAAAAGTTAAATATTACAGCGTTCTTTTTATCCTCCTTGTTTTTACTCTCATACATAACTTACCATTACATGGCCGGCGATACTGCATTTCCGAAGGATAATCCTTTGCGGCCGGTTTATCTCTTTATACTTATTTCGCACATTATTTTAGCGGCGGGAGTGTTACCCCTTATCCTTTTATCTTTTTATCGCGGTCTGCAGGGGCAAATTGATAAACATCGTAAATTAACACGCTGGAGTTTCCCGGTCTGGCTGTACGTAACTGTTACGGGAGTGGTGGTGTATTTGATGATATCTCCGTATTATACACATTAAAATTTGATGATAAAGAGCACATTGCGTTTTGCCATTTCAATTTGTAATTTAGTGCCTGTAATTAGTTTACGATGAAGATGAACAGAAATTTCAAAATATTATTTTCGGTTATACTGCTGTTTATGCTGATGATAATGGCGAATGATGTTCTTGCTCAATGCGCCATGTGCAGGGCAAATGCATCAAGCAGTCTCCGCAACGGATCTTCCATCGCCAAAGGACTTAATACTGGAATATTATACCTCATGGCTATTCCCTATTTATTGCTGGCTTTTATTTTCAGGGAGCAGCTTAAATCGCTTTACTTTCGTTTAAAGGCGAAGTATACTTCCAGATAAGGTGCCGATCAGTCGCGAACAATCACCAATAAAATTATCACCCGAACAGGCTTTGTCCAAAGCTGAATCGTATTGTGCGTACCAGGAGCGCTGCCAGCAGGAAGTACGTGATAAGCTTTATGAGTGGGGGTTATGGCCGGAAGCTGTCGAAACAATCATTGCACGTTTGATAAACGGTAAATACCTGGATGAAGAGCGTTTTGCCAAAGCGTTTGCCGGCGGCAAATTCCGTATTAAAAAGTGGGGCCGGGTGAGGATAAAGCTGGAATTGAAGCGGAGGAAAGTAAGCGAGTATTGCATAAAGCAGGCGTTAAAAGAGATTGATGAAAAGGCGTATGTGCAAACGTTAAAAAAAGTTCTGGGCGACCGATTAAAAAAGATAAAACAAAAGAAATCAATAAAGCGCAATTATATGCTTGGTCAATATGCCGTTTCAAAAGGCTTTGAGCCAGATATGGTCTGGGATATTATAAGGGATATGCCCGAATAATATAATATGAGCAAGACAAATTTCGACACAGGTGTATTTAATGGTCAGAATTCCGAAGCCGGAAGTCGGAAGTTTTCCGGCTTCGGAATTCTAATTGCCACTAAAGCACAAAAACACTAAAACCCACAAAAAGGTTATTCGATATAAACTCTAGTGTATAATAAAAAAATCCCGTCCCGGTAACCCGGGACGGGATTTCAATTTAGCGAGGTGGCTTTTTTACATAGGCCTCAAGCCGCCAACACTTTTTGGTTCCTTAAAGCCAACTAACAAGGCAACACAGCCTCTTAATTTTTTTTCAACAAGGGGCACGCTTACTTCCACCGTTAATTCCTGCGATGAATCAACGTTAAAATCCCATGTGCTGCTGGCGCTTTCAGCGCTGTTATACACTTCGTTATTATCCTCATCAAGCACACGAAAGGTCACTTTGCCGAGTTTCTCTTCGAATGCCAGTGCAAGGCGATAGGTTAGTCCTTTGTAACAGGAGATCTTAAAATCGGCAACTCCTCCTTCAGGAAGAGAAACGCTGTTCATCTGTCCATTATGGGTAAAAGGAGAAAGTTTTCCCAGGTTGGTTTTTACAATGCTTTTGCATTGGGCAAAGCTTATTGCGCTGAAGGCACTGATTAAAACAAATAGGCCGATAATTTTTTTCATCCTGTTCATAGTGGTGATATTGATAGGTTAAGTATTTACTGAATTATTTTGTTCCTGATGATCTCAACTTTGTCCGCGATCGCTTTAAATTGTTCCGCACTCATTGTGATTTTTTTCTTCACGCCGATGGTGGGCACAGTACCGGAAGCTTCAGCTTTACCTGCAGGCTCTTTTTTTACTTCAAGTACATCAAACTGAGCTTTGATATCTTTCAGATCATTCAAAACAGCTGTTAATCCCTGTTCCGAACCAAAGCTTTCAACAAGGTTGATAAGGTTGCCGATAGAATTTTTTTGTTCCGCAACACGCTGAATGATCTCCTGGTTCCTGGTCACATTAGCGATGCGGGTGGCAATGTAAAGCCCCTCGATCCATCCGCCTGCAGCTACCATGGCTGATGCGGCAGGACGTTCGTTTTCCTTGAAGTAAGAATCCGCATCCAGGCTGGCTTCAGCAACAATTGTTAACAATGAGTCGCGGTTATTGATATTGGTTTTAAGGCGTTTGAAAGTTGCTTCACCAAAAGCCTCACTTATCCCCAGGCTTGTAGATAATGTATTGGCGCATTTAAAATATTCCGCCGATTCCTGTGTTTGTTCAAAAATGCTGGAATAAATAAGGTCCGTTCCGTAAATGCCAAGGTTAAGAGCCTTGCTGTCGTTCGACACGTACTTGGACACATTGCTGACCGGGTTCAGATGGGTTTTGTCAAATGTAGCGCCCGACATTTTCATAAGCGCGGCGGCCTCAACAGGCGATGGTAATGTGTATAAAATTTGCTGTGCATTTGCCAGTTCTTTGGAACCGTTATTTGCTGAAGTGGTATCAACAGCCGTTACATCACTTTTTCCGGAATCCGATCCGCAGGCGAATAGAAAGAGTGAAGCGATGACTAAAACGAAAATGTTTTTTTGGAGCATGGTTCTGAGGGTTAAGTTGACAAACGTACATGATTTTTTTCAAAAAAACACATAAAACGGGATGAAAAATGATACGGTTCTTATTTGAGTTTGCGGTGCAAATGAAATTATACTTCGAACCGGATAAATTTCCGAACAGGTGTATTTAAGAGTTGGAAGCCGGAAGTTGGAAGTCAGAAGTCGGGAGCCGGAAGACGGAAGTGGGAGGTGGGAAGTCAGAAGCCGGAAGTCAGGAGCCGGAAGTCTTTCGGCTTTCTGACTTGTTTAGGCGGGTATAAATCAAAATAAAATCCCCCTCAAACTCAAGGGGGATTTTATACCGGTACATTAAACTGCCCTTGCGGCGGCTTCGGCACTCCACCCGCTTAGGCCGGAGGAACCGATTGTTGAAACACGAAAGGTGTATTTAACACCCGGGCTCAGCCCGCCGGCCACAAATTTAGCTTTAGAGGTTGTTTAAATTTATACCTGTAAATTTATATGAGCGCATTTTTTTCTCAGACGAGGCACTTTTAGAGCCAGGATTGAGCGATTGTCAAGGAAAAAAGGCGCCATAGCAAAATGCAGGGATAAATTTTAAACAGTCTCTAAGTTTTAACCTTCCATGCTTCACCCTATTTTCAGGCTATCCCAATGGGATTGAGATTGCTTGAGTAACAATTAGGTAACAAATTTGGGATAATTGTACCTAAAGCTACCTTTCGGCAAATTTAGATTTCTTTTTGTCGGGCTGTTTTGAATTAGCCTTTTGAAACCTAAAATATTTCAAAGAATTACATGAACAAGTATAGTAATTTTTTTTTACCCGGTGTAAAAGTTTTTTTGAAGCCTAAAATTTAAACTTTTAGGCGGAATTTTGTTTCAAAACGTAACATTATGAAACAAAACGAATCTACATCGCCAAAAATTCAGCTAAAGGCGTATTCCAAAAAAGAAGTAGCTCAATTCTATGAGGTAAGTCCTAAAACCTTAAAAACTTGGTTAACTCCGTTTGAAAATGAAATTGGTCAAAAAATGGGGCGATTTTACAACCCAAAGCAAATGAAAATTATTTTTGATAAACTCGGAATCCCGGAGGTAATTCATTTTAATTAAAAATTTCTCCTGAATGGTGTAACAAGGTATTCCGCCTCTTATGTTAACCTAATTCGTCCCAATTCATCCTTTTCAAGCCCTTTATTGCCCTTTTCGGAAAGTGATTTTTCAAGTCGTAGTTTCTTTGTGCCCGAAAAAAATATTCGGCATGAGCAATATCCGGCATATACTGCGTCTGCACACGCAAAATCAAACCAAGTCTGAAATTGTTGTTCAAACGGGCATACCACGTAATGTATTAAAAAAATACATTACGGATTTTAAAAATAGCGGGTTAAGTTTTGCCGAGATAAATGAATTAAATGATATGGACTTAGAAGAACTTTTTGTAAAGCCGGAAGAAAATCCAGTCAACGAAAAATTGAAAACACTCTTTAGTCTGTTTCCTAAAATAGATAGAGAGCTAAAGCGCAGAGGCGTAACACGTCAGTTGCTATGGGAAGAATATAAAAGCAAATATCCTGATGGTGTTGGTAGTAGCCAATTCTTATGGCACTTTTCTCAATGGAAATCCCGGATAGCACCCTCCATGCGTGGATATAGAAAAAGGATTATGTGTTTGGTGTGCGGTAATTTTTGCTGTACATCCTTTAAACGTTCATGCTGTAACATGGATACCGGGCCGGAATGACTCCCTTCTTTGTCTGTTTTCATTAGTATCTATACTTTATTTAATAAGATATCTTAAAAAGAATGATCTCTTTTTGCTCCTTATACATTTTGCAGGATTCTGTTTTGCGCTATTAACAAAGGAGAATGCTATTGTTTTGCCTGCATTGTTTTGCCTGATTTTGTTGGTTATGAATAAGAAAAATGCAAATGGGCAAATGATTATGTTATTCACTTCATGGGTTTTGATTGCTATTGGTTGGTTCTTTTTAAGAAGGAGTATTATTGATTTTTTACCTTCATCGGGCGAAAATCATGTTGCTGAAGTTGCACTCAACTTTTTATTGGCTATTATTATATACATTGGAAAATGCGTAGTGCCCATTCAGCAGGCAATCATGCCTTTAGTTCAGAATACATCTATAATTCCAGGTGTTTCCGCCGTTTTATTGGTGATTTTCTTGGTAGTAAAATTTGGCTTAAAAAATAAGCGAATTGGTCTTTTGGGGCTGGGCTGGTTTTTTATATTTATTATTATACCTGTATGGATTGGCGCGACAAATAATATCGGCGAACATTATGAACACAGGGCATATACTCCGCTTATAGGGTTTATGCTTATGGCTTCTCAAATAAATATTCGAATAGATAAGAAAATACTATCTGTCTTAATGGTTGTTTTAGTATGCGCATTTTCGATCAAAACCATTTATAGATATCAGGTGTATAGAAATGAATTTTCTTTTGCAAATGCAGCAACTACGGAATCTCCAAACATTCCCTTGTTACAAAATGTTGAAGGATTGTTATATGTGGAGGCTAAAGATTTTAAAAGGGCCATACCATATTTCACAAAAGCCATTGAATTGAAACCCGACAAAGGGGAATATTACAATAATCGCGCAGGATGTTATTCAAATCTCAAAGACTTTGGAAATGCCCTGAAAGATTATAATAAAACTGTTGAATTGATGCCCAATAATGGTAAAGCCTATCTCAACCGCAGTATGACACATTTTTCACTTGGACATATTACACAGGCAGTTGATGATCTGAAACAAGCCTACAAGCTTAAAACAGGTGATATACCGAAGGAATATTATGATCAACTGAACCTTGCTTTCCAGAACGACATAATCTCCTCCTATACAATTAAAATAGATCAAAATCCTGCTGAGGCTGTTAATTATAATATCCGGGGCGTAGCCTACTTCAACTTAAAAAATTTGCCCAAAGCACTGAATGATTATAATAAGGCAATTGAGTTGGATCCAAAGAATGTTGAATTCTTATACAACCGTTTTGTTTTATTTTCTCATGTAAACGATAGAGCCAATGCGATGCTCGACCAACAACAATTAATCAAATTGGGATTCAAGGGGAAAATTAATTAACCGAACACCTGAAAAAATACAGGATTAAAAATCGCGATAAGTGTTATAAAGGCTTGTTTTTATTCCGATATAAACCAGGGTTGTGTTCATTTTCTGCAAATTGTTTGTTTCCGAACGCATTATAAAACCGGTTTCAATACGGAGGTTATATGCTGGTTTAAGCAGATAAGAAACCGCAAGCTGCGTATAAAACAGGTTTGTTTTTATTCCCTGGGTAATAGTATTGCCATGTTCGGCCAATTTGTTTTTGTTGGAAATAAATATGTTTTTTCCATAATCGGATGACATTGTATCAAGTCCATACGCCGCTATAATGGTTTTGCTGTTAATACTCCATTTTTTGTAATGATAATTAATAATGCCGATCATTTCAATGAAATTGGCACCCAGGGGGTGGGCAAGTGCCTGGTTAAAATGTCCGTAATTTTGCTGCACACTGCTATGAGAGTATGTGTATGGACGGACATAATTAAATTCAGCCTGGAGGTAAAGGTTGCTGATGCGGAACAGGTCGAAAGATTTAAAACCTAACTGCAGACCTTGTTTGTTGGCCCACCAGCCATTGCGGGCCAGCACTTCTTTGAGTAAAAACTCATCCAGAACTACCTGTCCGTAAAGCTGCTGTTTATTAAATAATTTTATCTTAAAGCCTCCTCCGATCAAAGCATTATCCGATGAGCCGAGCGAATATTCCACAGGGCGGTAAAAAATAACAGGGTTCAGGTAATTCACATCAAAGCTCCGCACGCGGCCAGCATCCGAGCCTTGCCATACAATGGCTTCAAACAGGTTAACATTTATTCGTTTTGTAATATTCCAGCTCAGCAAATGAAATGTGCCGAATTTATTTTTTGCATCAGCCCGCAAACCGCTTGGGGCTGTTATATCCTGCTGCCAGGCAAAAAGGCATACATATTTTATTTTCCAAACGTTGGCTGTTAGTTTCGCAAAAGGATAGTTGTTGGATTGATCGGATAAAAACAAAGAACGATATCCCTCACCCCAAAAGTGTTTGTCTTTGCCAGCTTGCAGATTAAAAATTTTATTCGGTGAAAAAGATACATAGCCGGCAAGGCTTTGAAATGAATACGAGCCGTTGTTTTTATAAGCATACCCCAAGCCCGGAATAACATGTGTGTATTTTGCCGTTGAGTCCAGGTAATTTATAAGCTGCATGTTGCCCGCCGATCCTGTAACTGAAACAGTCCATTTTTTTCCCAGGCATCCTGTAAGTGTAAGTCCACCTGTGTATTCCGTGAGGGCGGATCTGCCTGTTCCGCTGCCGAATTGCACGTCTGTAATGGGCGAAATGAAAAACGAATTATTATTTGATACCGAAACCGGTTTATAAAGCGAATCGATCAGTTTGTTGTTTTTTATTTCAGCGTACAGGTATGGTTTAATGCAGGTATGCAGGCTGCTGTCTTTCGGAGATGTGTTTTTGTCGAAAGTGTAATTAAAAGGATTAAATAACGGAACTAAAGTGGATTGCGAAAAAACGGAAGCGGTGGCAATGCAAAGCGGGAATAAAAGATTTTTTTTAACGGATTGTATCATTAGAGGCCGTTGGAAATGCCATTGCTGCGGTTCTTTACCTTTTTTATCATAAATGGAACCTGCGCTATTCCTATTGCAACACCACCCACGATAAAGAATGCATAGGAGGGATCCATATTACGCGTTAAAATAGCTGTGGTAATAACAGTGATATTGCTTGCATACAGCGCAATAGCGGTTCCGCGGTGACTGAGGCCTATATCGATCAGGCGGTGATGGATGTGATTGCGATCGGCTGAAAAGGGAGAAATGCCGCGAATGGTGCGATATATAAAAATGCGCAGCGTGTCGAGCAAAGGATAGGATAATACCGCCATTACAAAAAGCGGTTTCGAAATATTGGTTACCACATCCGAAAGTCCGTTTACATTAAAATCAATCAGTGATTCCGACACATCGTCGGACGTTGAGGGTACCTGGTATTCGATGAGGCGGACCGCCAATACGCAAACAATAAGTCCGATGGACAATGAACCGGAATCCCCCATAAAGATCTTGGCCGGGGAAAAATTAAAAAAGAGAAACCCCAACAATGAACCTGCCATTGAAAACGCGAGCGCGGCCATAACCGGTTCTCCGGCCATGTAAAACCATGTGCCAAAAGCGAGACCGCAAATTAACCCGATACCTGCCGCAAGTCCGTCGACACCATCTATAAGGTTGAAGGCGTTAACTACAACAATGTAAGTTGACAATGAAAGAAAAACCTGTCCCCAATACGGTATTTCCCGCAGCCCGAAAAGTCCGTGAAAGCCGGTGATCTTGATATCGGCCATGAGCACGAGTATAAGTCCCACGAGAATATGAGCCACCAATTTTTTCATTGGAGCGGTGCCGATAATGTCATCTTTTACACCTACAAAAAAGAGAATAAGTATGGTAGCTACAATAAACTGGAAATCGTTTACCGAGCGTTTGAGCTGCTTGAATACATGCAGCTCATCGAAGGGGAACCACAACGCGAACGCGAACAGGGTAGCGGCAAAGATGATAATACCGCCAATAGTCGGGATGAGTCGTTTATGGATCTTACGATCTTCCTTAGGCTCGTCGAACAAACGTTTTAAAATAGCAACGCGTATCAGTGCCGGAGTTGAAAGCAGCACCACAAAAAAAGCGGTACCAAATATGAGCAGGTAAGTCCACATGGGGTTAAGGGACGGCTAAGTTAATAAAAATCATCTACTTAAGTTTGGAAAGGGCTTAGGGTGAGGCTAAAAATCGTAGTAAAGGTTTGATAATGAGGTTTTGAAGCTGATGTAGGGCATGGTAAATGGGCCATTGACCGGATCGCCATCCCTGTAGATGAATCCGGCAGTCAATTGCATATTTGTAACCGGATTGACAATATAGCTTATCGAAAAATCAATATTTACAATAGTTAGCTGTTCTCCCTGGTTTTGAAAATTGTTTGTAGAGTTTATTCCATTAACTGCAGAGATATCTGAAACGAAAATATTGTTTCCCATTGTTGATCCAAGCGGTTGCGGAAAAAAAGGTAAGATTTGAAACCTATTGTTTGTTCCAATTGAAGCATAAGTTAGTTTAGCCCGGGAAATAAAATCTTTATACCTGTAACTTAAAATCCCTGTAAATTCCCTGAAGTTAGCGCCAAGCGGATGTGCTAATGGTTGGTTGTAGTGCGAATAACTCTGCTCAGGATCTATACTTGCATATGTATATGGACGAACCTGGTTATACTCCATCAAAATACTCAGATTTTTTGCAGTAAATAAGTTGTGTCCTTTAAATCCAACCTGGAAACCTTGCTTATTAAATACTGAACCTTTTACATCGTAACCATCCAAAACATATTGTCCGTATATAGACAGGTTTTTGAAAATTTTCAACTTCAGTGTCGAACCTAACAATACATTGTTTGTATTGTTGAGCGAATAAACAAGTGAGTTTGTAAAAATAACCGGGTTGAAATAATTGACGTCTAAATTTTGTCTGTTTTTACTATCGGCTGCTTCCCAGATTATCCCCTGGAACAATCCAAGCTGTATGCGTTTGTGGACGTTCCAGTTGAGGAACTGAAAGCTTGCAGCTTTTTTCTGAAATAAAGGTTCAGAACCTAAAGATGTTATAGAATGGCCATTACTAAGATTTATGAAAACAGCATACAAATTAGTGTACTGGATTTTTCCAAAAGTTGTGGTGACCCGTAGGTGTGGATAGTTAAACGCATTATCCGATAATAAAAGTGAACGATAACCATCGCCGACAAAATGTTTACCGTGTCCCAATTGTACATTAATGTGTTTGTTGGGAGTGTAAGACAAATACCCGGCAGCCATTGCATAATCATATCCATTGGTTTTAAATTTTTTCCAACGACCCTGTCCCGGAATTACTTTGTACAAATCAGCATAAGTGGAAATGTAATCAGGGAATGTAGACTGGTTCTCATAAAATGAACTTTCAAATGACAAATTTTTGCCAATATCCCCCCGAACCATGAAGCCGCGTGTATTTGTATAAAGATTTTCTGAGTTGATCCCATCATTACCTCTGCCCAATTGAAAATTAAATAACGGATCAATGGTGAAATGAAATTTGTCGTTAGTATCATTTATAATTATTAAACTCTCTTGTTTTAATTTGCGTTTGATGAATTTACTACGAGCAGGCATTAAATAGGTTGAATCTAATTGCGTGGCAAGATCGATGAGATTCCGGAAGCTGTATTCACTTAAAAAGTGTTTCTCCTGATTTTCAATAGCTGGTCGAAACCCGCTATGGATAGGTTGTTGGCCGGGATTTTTATTGTCGGTAAAATTATATAGCCAGTCACTGTCATAGCTAAGCGGAATGTTTTTCTGCTGGGCACAAAGTGCTCCGGCTAAAATTGATAGAAAAAAAGCGAAGCGTAAAGACATTTATGCCGCTTTTTTGAAAAGGTTATTTACAACAGACAACAGAATATACAGGACAATTATGAACGGAACAGCAATGAACTTAAGTGCAGCAAACATTATAAGGGTCAATCCTAAAAAAATGAATCTTATTTTATTATCGGCCCAGCTGAAGTTTTTGAATTTAAGGGCAAAGAGCGGCAGTTCCGATACCATTAATAGCGACATAAGAATTGTAATGATAACAAGTGAATACGTGTGGAATAGCAGTAAAGACACCTTAATAATAAAAGAGTGTGTGCCTGGCTGCTGGGGATGCAGCTTGTCAAGAAGTAAATTGAGGTTATATATGACGTGTATAACGGGTAAAGATGCTACCAATATCGCGGTAGCCGGAGTGGGAACACCAATAAAAGAATCGGATTGCCGCGTATCAATATTAAATTTGGCTAACCGTATGGCCGAAAAAATAGGGATCAATAAAGCAATAAATGCAATCGGGCTTGCTTTGCCTTCCAGTTTACAGATCAGTTGAAAAATTATGATGCCCGGCAAAACCCCGAAGGTGACCATGTCGGCCAGTGAATCAAGTTGTTTGCCTATTTCGGAATGAACTTTCAATAGCCTTGCAACAAATCCGTCCAGGAAATCAAACACGGCCGCCAGTCCGATAAAATAAGAAGCATAAAGTAAATTAGTGTTTCCTTTCAGCGCGAAAATGATTCCCATGCACCCGCAAAGTAAATTCATGCAGGTTATGGCGTTGGGTATGTTTTTTTTAATATCCAAGTATAAAATTTTAACAAACTTAGTGATTTTTTGGGAGGGAAATTTGTCGTACACCCGGCAGGTGAGAAAATTATTTAATAGCAATTGTCTCCGATCTAAAATCTTTTTCCCGTCCTCCTCGCCCTCGCCCCTCGCCCCTCGTCCCTCGCCTCGTCCCACGTCCCTCGCCCCACGTCCCACATCCCTCGCCCCACGTCCCACATCCCTCGCCCCACGCCCCACGTCCCTCGCCCCTCGTCCCACGCCCCTCGCCCCACGTCCCATGTCCCATGTCCCTCGCCCCAATCCCCTTTTTATTATTAGTTTTGCCTAACCTCAAATGCATAAGCCTTGGAGATTCTGCTGACTTTAGCGTACTCGTTTTTATTTATCTGGCTTATTACCCGTTTACATTTTTTTCAAATTGATGGTATTCCGCGCCTTTGGCTAATTGCGGTTTTTCTATTGAAAGTTCTTTCCGGCGTGTTTTTCTGGTACATCTATACGTACTATTACCCGGTGCGTAATCAAGCGGATATATATAAGTATTTTGATGACAGCAAGATCATGTTCGATGCCCTGCATCAGCATCCGTCTGATTTCTTTAAAATGTTATTTGGTTTTGATAGCGCACCTTATTTATACGACGAGTATTATTCCAAAATGCAATTGTGGTCGCCGCGGTTTAAGCACGCGGTAAATCTCGAAAATCACACCATGATAAGGTTAAGCGTTTTGTTTCGTTTGTTTTCAATGGGGTTTTACCAGGTGCACAATGTATTTATCAACGCGCTCTCATTTGCCGGACTTGTTGCTTTGTATAAAGCATTCGTTGGTTATGCAACGGGAAAAAACAAACTCTTGTTCATAGCGATTTTTCTTGTTCCTACAGTTCTTTTCTGGGGCTCAGGTGTGATACGCGAAAGTTTTATTTTATTCGCCATGGGCTTTACCATATATTATTGGAATAGGTTAACGGCTGAACAGGGGAATGCAAAGAATATAATTGCTTTCATTGTATTTATCCTGTTATTATTTGTCATAAAAATAACGCTGTGCGTATTAATAATATCGGGATGTGCGGCCTGGTATTTAAGCATACATATCAGGCGCTGGCCTGTAGCAGTAAATTTTGTGCTGCTTACATTTCTTGGATTTTCCGCAGTGGCCGCTCTTGCCAAATTTACGTCCCATAATTATTTCAATACTTATGTAACAAAGCAAATTGATTTTATAAATATTTCCAATGGAGGATTATATTTGCTTAACAGCAATAAAATGATCTACATCCCTTATGTCAAACGGGAGAAATTGCTTGAGCAGGTTGGCGATTCAATATATAAGGTGCGTCCGGGTTCGGATTATTATTACTATAATATGCCTAATTCGGCGGATACGAATTATGTATACAATTCAACCGACACACTTACCTATAAATTATTTTCAGCTACAGTGCCGGCGAAAAGTATGATCAGGATACCTTTATTATCAGCAACTCCCTGGAGTTTTATCAAAAATTCGCCAACAGCTTTTGTGAATGTTTTCGCCCGGCCTTCTGTTTTTGAAAGTTTCGACCCTTTCACACTCATTGCTGCTCTTGAGAATGAGGCGGTGCTGCTGCTGCTTATAATTACATTGATGTTGATAAACCGTTCCGCTTTTAATGAACCCGCTTTGTGGTTTTGTTTGTTTTTGGTGACAGGCTTTTATGTGATGATCGGGTGGGTAACGCCAATACTTGGGGCAATTGTAAGGTACAAGGCAGTTGTGTTTCCCTTTTTAATGATCGCTCTTGTTTTGTTATTCGATCACACAAAGAAATTTAAACTACGCTAAGGTGCTGTTCAACTCCGTTCACTTTATGATCTTTTTGCCGGTAGTGTTTACACTCTTCCGGCTGCTTGAAAACAAATACAGATGGATGCTGCTGCTGGCCGCCAGCTACTATTTTTACCTGAGCTGGAGTATTGGAGTCGGAGCAGTACTTTTGTCACTCACCTCGATCAGTTTTTATACAGCTTTACAGATATCAAAGTCAGGTGAACTAAACATCCGAAAACGATGGCTCTGGCTGGGAATAGTATTTAACCTGCTTTGTCTGGTCGCATTTAAATATTCCGGATTTTTTTATTCAACTGTATCGGTTACATTAACCGGGCATGATAGCAGCATCTCCGCATTGTTCCGGAATTTAATTGTCCCGGTTGGTTTGTCGTTTTATACGTTCAGACTTATGTCCTATTTGATAGATGTATACAGAGAGAAAATACAACCCGAACACCATTTCGGAAAGTTCGCTCTGTTCGCTTCTTTCTTTCCGGTCATATTATCAGGCCCCATAGAAAGATTTTCTGCTCTGAATGCTCAATTATTTTCGCCAAAGAAATTAAATTATAATTCACTTGCATCGGCTGTACGTATTGCTACCTGGGGGTATTTTAAAAAGATTGTAATTGCCGACAGGCTGGCGGAGTTTGTAGATCCTGTTTTTTTCGCTCCACAAAATTATTCGGGCGGAACGTTATTAGTTACAGCCTTCTTTTTCGTGGTCCAATTATATGCCGATTTTTCGGGCTATACTGATATTGTTACCGGTATTGCCCGCTTATTTGGCATTGAACTTTCGATCAACTGGCGAAGGCCCTTACTGGCGCGTTCGTTGGTTGTTTTCTGGAAACGTTATCATATAACGCTTACTTCCTGGTTCCATGATTATGTATACATGCCGTTGGTGAGTAACAGCCGCTCATACGCGTTTTGGGTGCTGAATATTTTTGTTGTGTTTTTGATCAGCGGTTTGTGGCACGGAGGCAGCCTCACGTTTGTGGCCTGGGGTGCCATGCATGGGTTTGTTTACGTTATCGAAGTTTTGCTGAATAAAAAGATCAGGTTTTCAAAACCATTTTTTATTATCGGTTGGCTATATGTGATTGCGTTTCACACCCTTTCGTTGATCGCCTTTCGTGCCAACAATATGGTTGACCTGGGTGTCATTTACAAAAAAATATTCGCGTTCAATTATAGTTTCAGTCAGGCTATTCATGAACTCGCAGGCATAAATTCTTTTTTTCCGTTAGTGCTGAGTGCGATGCTCATAGTGCTTTTATTTATGAAGGAATTAAATGAAGAGTTCATGTTTTCTGCCGGCTATAAACGGGTGGGATCATTCGCCAGGGCCGTATTTTATGTGACTATTTTCGTGCTCATTTTTGTCTTGGGAAAATTTAATGCTAATGAGTTTATTTACTCACATTTTTAATTTGAAGAAAGTATTTATATACCTGTTACTTGCTATCTGCCTTTCCTACGTGGCGCGCGAACTTATTTATGTGGGTTTGCGCAAAAGCAGCTCGGGCGAATTCGGAAAACTCAATACTATATTCATAAAACAAAATTTTTACGACGCGTTGATAATCGGTTCATCCCGGGCTGAGTCACATTTTTTGCCAGCTGTTATAAATTCAGTTAGCGGTCTGGATTGCTTTAATGCAGGGCAAAGCGGTGCCATGCAGGAACTTAACTTAACTATACTGCGTTCGTACCTTGTTCATAGTGCAGCACCAAAAATACTTGTGCTTAATATAGATATTCATTTACCCAACGAGGGCTCGGATACCATTCATCACTTTCCGAAGTATTTTCCTTATCTCGGCAATAATGTATTGTACGAACATTTGAAAAAGCAGGATCCCCGTTTCTGTTGGTTTAAATGGATATCTTTTTACAGTTTACCTTATATAAATGATTATTACCTGGCTGCTTCGCTTCGCGGCTGGATGGATGAAAAGACTGACGATGACAAAAAGTACGCAAAAGGATTTATCCCCGAGCAAAAACGCGTGGAAGACCCGGATAGAGATACATATCCGCTAATTGATTACACCATTGACGCCGAGGTATGCAAAAACATAAACGATATCATTGCAGTTTGCAAGCAAAATAATATATGGCCGGTACTGGTCGTTTCTCCGCTTTATTACAAGGTTTCCGAATCCATTACAGATAGGGCGGCATCCATAAGCCTGCTTAAAAAACTGGCGAACGAACACGATATTCCGTTTTTAGATTATACCACCGATGAAATGTGTTTCAAAAAGGAATATTTTGTTAATCCCCGTCACCTCAACAATACAGGAGCTCATATTTTCTCACAAAAGTTTGCGGAGCATTTGCTGCAATATTTGCGGTAAAGAGCCGTTTACTGAATTTTAGCAGGTTGGGTGAAGGATGTGTGAAATAACCTGATTAGATTCAGCTATGCTGATTCCATGCATTTTAAACCAAACAGCATCAGTAGACTCTTGAAAATCAAACTTTATTTTTAACTTTATACGGTATGCGAAATTGTAAGCAAATTCTGCAGGCTATTGCTTTTGTTGCGTTAAGTAACACCTTGTATGCACAGGTGAAGTACAGCAACGAGTTTTTAAGGATTGGGGTGGGTGCCCGCGCGCTTGGCATGGGGAATGCCTCTATCGCCACTGTAAGTGATGCGAGTTCAGGGTATTGGAACCCGGCTGGCTTGCTTCATTTAAAAAGTAACCTCGAGGTATCTTTAATGCACAATGAGTATTTCGCCGGCATAGCCAAGTACGATTATGGCGCTATTGCAGCACGCATTGACAGTTCCAGCGTAGCTTCTTTAAACATTATCCGCGTTGCGGTGGATGATATCCCCAATACCACCCAGCTTATTGATGCCAACGGGTATCTTGATTACGACAGGATATCCACCTTTTCCGCAGCCGATTACGCCTTTATATTCTCGTATGCCAAACAGCTTAAAATACCGGGGCTTCGCCTGGGTGGAAGCGCGAAAATCATTCGCCGCACTGTGGGTGATTTTGGGGGTGCCTGGGGCTTTGGGCTTGATGCCGGGGCACAGTACGATTATAAAAAATGGCACCTGGCCGCTATGATCCGTGACGTTACGTCCACCTTCAACGCCTGGAGCTATAGCCTTGACCCGCAAACAATAGCTGTTTTTCAGCAAACAGGTAACAAAATACCCGAAAATTCCGTAGAAGTTACAAAGCCGGGACTCCACTTAGGCGGCGCGCGGAAATTCACATTTAAAGAAAAGTTTTCACTGATGGCGGAACTTGATCTGATAACGACTTTTGACAGAAAACGAAATACATTGATTAAAAGCAATTTTGCAAGTATAGATCCCTGCATAGGAATTGAGGCCGGGTTTAAAGATTTTATTTTTCTAAGAACGGGTATTGGTAATTTTCAAACCATTACTGATATAACAGGAAGCACTGTTCATACGCTTCAGCCCAATATTGGTGTTGGGGTGAAAATAAAAGCGCTTACCCTTGATTACGCGCTTACAAATATTGGTGAAGCGGTTGGTTTATATTCAAATGTTTTTTCGCTTAAGCTCGGTATAAATAAACACGCGCATAAGTGATTTAGGATTAAGAATTTATTAGAGATTATTTTGGTTGAATGTTTTATTATCCCCAGTCCGCAATTAGGGTCTACCGAAAGGGTGACCTCAACAAAATTGGATTACAAATGATTACGAAATTATATTGTTTACCTGCGCGCCGGCCACGACAAAACGCGATGCCGTGTAGCCTGTGTGTAAGCAATCGTTTTGTCTTGATTTCTTTTGTTACTTTTCTTCATCAAGGAAGAAAAGTAAGTGTATAATTTTTAGCTGAGAAAGATTAAAATTCGTGAATTTATGTTGAAGTGGCGAGTACATTAAGAAACTAATTTCATTGCACACGAATATTTTGAGTAGGCTCAAATTAATTTGGGATGTTAAAGGTTACTAAATATTTATTATTCCTATTGCTTTTTACATCATCCACGGTGATCCTGGCACAGCCATACGGAAATGAGTGGATCAATTACAATCAGAAATATTTTAAAGTAAAAGTAGCCAGCGATGGCGTTTATCGCATTAACGCTGCAACATTCGCTTCAGCCTGTGCGGCTGCGGGAGTTCCTGTCGGTTCTGTCAATCCTCAAAATTTGCAGGTATTCAACAAAGGTGTCGAACAATTTATTTATGTGGAGGGAGAAGCTAACGGTTCGTTTGACAGCGGCGACTACATAGAATTTTACGCGCAGCACAACGATGCCAAATTCGACTCTTCACTTTACTTCGGGATATCATACCTGCCAAATCCGTATTACAGCCTGTTTAATGATACTGCCGCATATTTTCTTACCTGGAATAATTCAACGGCCAATAAGCGATTTGTGTCGGAGACGGATACTACATTCAGCGCATATACGCCGGCCGATTATTTTATAAATGATGTGGCTGTTGTGCCGTTAGGCAATTATTATGATGGTGAAACGGCCCAATCGGGCTTGGGCATTACCGATCCACAATACACTAAAGCCGAAGGCTATTTCAGCGGATTCGGGATAAACAAAAGCAGTAATACGCCGGGTGTATTAACGGTACCGGTCCCCACTAAAAATGTTTATTTGGCCGGGCCTTCTGCGCAAAGCAGGCTCGTGCTTTCTGGCGAATCGCAGGATGGCAGTATGGGGAACGACCATCACCTTACAATTGAATATGTCGGCTCAGGCAGTTTGACGCTCTTAACCGACCAGAAATTTTACGGGTATAAATCATTTCCGTTCAACTATACATTTACACCTGCACAATTGGGATCGTCAACCACCAATTTTGTGTTGTCTACACTAACGGATGTCTCCGCTCAATCGCCGGGCACCATTGCGCTTTCATACATTAAATTGAGTTACCCGCATACGTATGACCTTGAAGGTGCCGCGAATTTTACTATGTATGTTCCGGATCATACAGTCCTGTCGAAATCATTTTTGAATATCAGCAATTTCACAACCGCCGGAGCCAATGATACGGTACGTTTGTTTGACCTCACTAATGGCAGGCGGATAAAGGTTGTTAAGAATGGCTCTGTTGCAAATGCTTTCAAGGCGTTGGTGCCGAATGGGGGACAAAAAAAATGTTTCATCACTTCCGATGCGCAGGTTAAAACTGTCGCTTCATTAAACCCTGTGAATGTATCGGGCACATTTACCAACTACAAAGCGCAGGCAGCCGATTCGGCTTACCTGATCGTAACACACCGTAGCTTAATGACCGAAGTAAGCAATTACAAAAATTATCGTTCTTCAATTGCCGGAGGCAGCCATAATGTTATCGTAACTGATATTGATGAGCTGTATGACCAGTTCGCGTATGGAATTAATAAACACCCATTGGCGGTAAGGGGTTTTGCCGATTATACATTGGACAGCTTTCCGACAAAGCCGCAGTTTTTGTTTCTTATTGGTAAATCAATAAATGCGAAGGATTGCAGGAAGGGCGGTACGAATTATTCTGCCTGCCTTGTCCCAACCTTTGGTAATCCAAGTGTTGACATAATGTTCACATCCGGTTTAAACGGAACTTATCTTGAACCCGCTATTGCCACAGGTCGCCTTGCTGCAAGAACACCGGCTGATGTAAAAATATACCTGGATAAAGTAAGAGACTATGAAAGTAATGCCCCGGCTGATTGGATGAAAGAGGTGCTTCATTTTGCAGGCGGTGACGATGTATATCAGAATCAAACGTTCAGGTATTTTCTTGATAGTTATAAGAAAATTATTGAGGATACACTTTTCGGTGGGCATGTAAAAACGTATTCAAAAGTGTCATCCGACCCCATCTCCATCAATACATCGGCTGAGTTGAAAGACCGCATCAACAAAGGCGTTTCGTTAATGACATTTTTCGGACATTCTTCAGGTCAGAGCTGGGATATCGGTATTGATAAACCTTCGAGTTATGATAATAAACCCCGTTATCCGTTTTTATTATCGAACGGTTGTTATGCGGGTGATATTCATAAGGATTATGCGACACTTGAAAACAGTACGAACAGCGAACAATTTATTTTAACCCAGGATAAAGGCGCAATCGGATTTTTAGCAGCAGGCTCGCTGGGGCTCTCAAATGTATTGCAGGAATACTCCACGGCAATAAATAAAAAAATAGGTATGGATGAGTATGGCAGCCCCATTGGAAAATGCATCAAGGCGGCTATAAAATCGATCGAAGGTGGCGCGGTAAGTGATATAACCCGTAAAGCAGGTTACCTCGAAATGACCCTGCATGGTGACCCTGCTGTGATCATCAATTCTCCCAGGCTGCCTGATTATAATATCACTACAAGCGATGTTTCATTTAATACAACATACAAGACCGATACGTTTATTGTAAGTGTAGCGCACAGCAATTTAGGGCGTGCGATAAACAGGAATTATGTGATTGAAATTGTCAGGACTTTCCCGAATGGAAAAATGCAAACATACCTCATTGATACACTCGCGCCTAAATTCAGGGATACTTTAAGTATTAAAATGCCTGTTGATTTTGTGAATGGGGTGGGCCTTAACAAATTTAAAGTGACACTCGATTTCATGGGCTCAATAACCGAAATGTCGGAACTCAATAATGTGACCTTGCCGGATGCTGAATTGTTGATACGTGGAAATGTGATCATCCCGGTTTACCCTTACAACTATGCCATCATCCCGAACAATACGGTTCGATTAAAGGCATCAACCGCCAATGTATTTGCCGGCGCGATCAGCTACAAATTTCAGATCGATACTACAGATGCATTCAATAGCCCGGTTATGAGTACAAGTACTATTACAAGTGCAGGTGGTGTTGTGGAATGGACACCCCCTGTAACATTAACTGACAGCACTGTGTATTACTGGCGTGTAAGTGCCGACAGCACTTCCCCTTTGAATCCTTTCAACTGGCGCGAAAGTTCGTTCCAATATATTAACGGTAAGCGCGGTTGGGGACAGGCTCATTTTTTTCAGTTCAAGAACGATGGTTATCAGTATGTGCAATACAATAAGCCCCAGCGCAGGTTCGATTTTGTGAACGATATAAAAAGTATACATGTACAAACTATGAATTACTGGAATTATAGTCAGACCGATCGTTCAAGTTATGATTATCCTCAATTCTGGATCAATACGGATGTATTGATGAAAGCCGGCTGCGGAGGTTCAAATTATAGTTTTGCCAGGATCAGTCCTGTGACCGGTATTCCTGAGCAGAGCCAATACGACGCTGCGAAAACCCTCACGGACGGAAACGGTGAGAACCTGGGGCAATATTATAATTACCACTGTTTAATGCCAACCACACGGCCCATGAATGTTTTTGTGTATCATAATTACGATGCAACATGGCTGCAGCGTATAAAAAATTTCGTTGATTCTGTACCAACAGGTCATTACGTGATGTGTTATACCCAGGACGCGCGTTTATTTAAGAGTGGAAGAGACTCCGCGCTTTATACTACTTTTGAAAAGATCGGCAGCTCGAAGATCAGGACCATTAACGACTCCATGCCCTATATTATTTTTGGAGTTAAAGGAGGCGCTATAGGTACTGCAAAGGAAAGCATTGGTACTTATTTCAAGCAACAGGTACAACTCGATACTTCTTTTACAACCAACTGGGACGAAGGGTATGTTGCTTCGGAGATCATTGGTCCTGCTCTAAGCTGGGATTCTTTGTTCTGGCGCCAACAAAAGCTGGAAACATCCGCCAGTGCGGATAGTATACGATTACGTGTTATAGGCATTAAAAGCGATGGCACGGAAACTGTCATCGTGAACGGGTTTGTAACCGACTCGGCGGAAGTGAATCTTAAACCTTATTTAAACGCGTCAACGTATCCGTATATAAAACTGGTGGCATACATGAAAGACGATTCACTTCATGATCCGCCTCAGTTGGTGCGTTGGCAGGTGATATATACTCCTGTACCCGAAGCGGCTATTAATCCATTAGCGGCAGGCGGCCTCACTTTTTATAATGACACAGTGCAGGAAGGTGATAATGTTAAACTCACATATCCGGTTCAGAATATAAGCGAATATGATTTTGTTGACAGTATACTCATCACATCCTGGGTGGAGGATAATAAGGGGGTGATGCATACCAATCCCGACAGAATGAAGAAAAAACCATTTGTTGCCGGTGAAATTATGTATGATACAATAACGGTGAATACAGAAGGGTTTGCCGGTTATAATAATTTATGGGTAGAGGTGAACCCGGTTGGGAAACCAAAGTCGCAGTTGGAGCAATATCATTTTAATAATATTATGAGTTTGGGTTTTACGGTCAGTTCGGATCATATCAACCCCTTACTGGATGTAACATTTGATGGTATTCATATTCTTGACAGGGATATTGTTTCGGCCAAGCCGTCCATTTTAGTGAAACTGAAAGATGAGAATAAATTCCTCGCGCTCAACAGTCCGGATGATTTTGCGGTATTTATTAAAAAGCCTTCTTCTTCTGCGACAGAGCCTGTAGCTTTTGGGTCGCAACTCACTTTTACACCGGCAGTATTACCAAATAACAGTTGCAAAATTAATTATACGCCATCATTTGCCGAAGATGGCATTTATGAGTTGACGGTGCAGGCCAAAGATCGTTCCGGTAATCTTTCAGGCAGCCTTGATTATAAAACCCGTTTCGAGGTTATAACAAAATCAACCATTACAGAGTTGATGAATTACCCCAATCCTTTTTCTACTGCAACCCGTTTTGTATTCACATTAACAGGTACTGAGATCCCTGATAATCTTAAAGTTCAGATAATGACTGTTACGGGTAAAGTGGTCCGTGAAATTACAAGGGATCAATTGGGCCCTATTCATATTGGCCGTAATATCACAGAGTACGCCTGGGACGGGAAAGATGAGTTTGGCGACCAGTTGGGAAATGGTATTTACCTGTACCATGTGCAAACCCGCCTCAACGGCGCTTCAATCGAAAAGCGCGCCAGCGGAGCTGATGCGTTTTTTACGAGGGGATTCGGTAAAATGTATCTCATGCGATAAGGGTATCTTAATGTACGTTGAGCTTCTCGAAACAAACATTAAATACAGGTGCGAATTTGTTAAACACCCTGCGATAATTACTTTGGGTCTTTGTTTTTCATTTTGTACATTTGAATTCAATATGACAATTTTCAGAAAACATATATTTTCCAGATTTTTATGTGTTGTAATGGCTTTGCATATTTTCAATTTAAGCATTGATGCGCCGGATGCAGCACCTGACAGTATACCGGAAGATCTTAGCGTTAATGATATCGAAAGCATTACAGAACTTATTTTAGAGGATGTTTTGCTGATTGTTAACGCCATACCTGAATCAGATGATCAGGATAATGACAACGGTTGCGAGTTTGAAAAAAAAGTAGATTTTTTCTCGCATAAAATTGAAATTATTCCGCAGGATCAGGCCTTAATAAAATTTCCTGTCCTGTTCCCTTTCTACTTCGACACTTTTCTGAATTCTCAACTCCCGGAGATCTCCACTCCGCCACCTCAAGCCTGACCTCATTGCCAACGTTTTGTTTGAGCAGCTGAGTTTTTTTCATAAGCCGGATTTCGAAATCACATATTTATTTTAGTGAAAGCCAGTTTTCATTACTCAGCCGGTTAAGTTTCACGTTTAATCATTGATTTATTATTCAATATTGATTTAGTGTATGAAAAAATTAATTATTAGTTCCGGTATTGCGCTGCAGGTATTTGTTACGGCTTGCTCTATATCAGGCAAGGAAGAAGCAAAGGGAAACGAAACCTTTCAGGTTATGTCCCCAATCATTATGGACACTGTTTATGTCCGTGAATATGTTGCAGACATCCACTCATTACAAAATGTGGAAATAAGAGCGAGAATCAGGGGCTACATAGAAGCAATCTATGTTGATGAAGGTAAACCTGTAAAAGCAGGACAATTTCTTTTCAGCATCAGTCCGAAAGAATATGAAAGCGATTTGCTGAAAGCCAAAGCCTTAAGAAAAGCGGCTGAGGTAGAAGTGCAAAGTGCAAAAACTTTGGTTGACAAAAATGTTATCTCTAAAACAGAATTGGAATTAGCGCAATCAAAATTGGAGGAAGCAAAAGCCAATGAAGCGCTGGCTGCTTTAAAGCTTTCATATGCCCAAATAAAAGCCCCCTTTGACGGGATCATTAATAGAATACCGAATAAAACAGGCAGTCTTATTGATGAAGGATCACTACTGACTTCTATCTCTGATAACAAACAGGTATTTGCATACTTCAATGTTTCAGAAAAAGAGTATTTGGATTTTACTACAATGAAAGATTCCGCCAACAAGAATGAAGTCACATTAGTATTAGCAAATAACCAGGTTCATAAATACAAAGGTACTATTGAAACTGTTGATGGAGAGTTTGACAAAGCAACCGGTAACATTGCATTCAGGGCGCGATTCCCTAATCCCAATCTTGTTTTGAAGCACGGATCAAGTGGGAAAATTCAGGTAAAGAACGAATTAAAAAATGCAATGCTGGTTCCCCAAAAATCAACTTTTGAAGTTCAGGAGAAAACATGTGTGTATATAGTAAACAGCAAGAATGAAATAGAGATAAAGACCTTTTTTCCAAAATTACGCTTACCGTATTTGTATGTTGTTGCATCGGGCTTATTGTCAACGGATAAAATTATTTATGAAGGTGTGCAGCGGGTAAAAGAAGGTGATAAAATAATTTCTTCACCTGTCTCTATTGAGCAAGCGCTTTCAGATCATTAAAATAATGAAATATGTTTTCAAGATTTATTCATAGGCCTGTTTTATCAATTGTAATATCATTACTCATTGCACTATTGGGACTATTAGCGTTAACACAATTACCAATGGCGCAATTTCCAGGCATTGCACCACCCGAAGTAAATGTTACTATCGAATATACAGGAGCCAACGCAGAAACCGTAACCAAAGCGGCAATTGTTCCTTTGGAACGGGCCATTAACGGTGTGCCGGGTATGAAATACATGTCGTCTGATGCAGGGAATGATGGAGTTGGGGTCGTTCAGGTAATTTTTGAAGTAGGTACAAATCCGGATGTAGCTGCGGTGAATGTGCAAAACAGAGTTGCAGCAGTGATGGGAGAATTACCTGCGGAGGTGATCCGAAATGGAGTAAAAATTGCCAAAGAAGAAAACGCAATGTTGATGTATCTCAACATCTATAGTTCCGATACAGCCTTACAGGAAAAATTTCTGTACAATTTTACGGACATAAATATTTTAGCGGAATTAAAGCGTATTGATGGCGTTGGTTATGCTGATATTTTGGGTGCAAAAGAATACGCTATGCGCGTTTGGCTAAAACCGGACAAAATGTTGGCGTATAATGTTTCTACAGGGGACGTTCTTGAAGCACTAAAAGAACAAAATATTGAAGCGGCTCCGGGAAAAGTAGGTGAAAGCACTGATAAAGAAGCACAATCTTTACAGTATGCAATTAAATACACCGGAAAATTTAACACAAAAGAACAATATGAAAATGTTCCCATTCGTGCTAATGATAGGGGTGAAATATTGCGGATTAGGGACATCGCAGACGTTGAATTTGGTACTATTTATTTTGATGTGGAAGCTAAATTAAATGGTAAACCTGCCGCATCTGTGATGCTGAAACAATTGCCGGGCTCTAATGCGAGCCAGGTGATCAGTAGGATCAAAAAACGTCTGGAGGAAATTAAAGAATCTACTTTCTTTAAAGGAATGGATTATGAGGTGAGTTATGACGTGTCTCGTTTCCTTGATGCATCTGTTCAGGAGGTTGTTAGAACGTTAGTTGAAGCATTCATATTGGTTTCATTAGTGGTGTTTGTTTTTCTGCAGGATCTTCGCTCAACAATAATCCCTGCCATTGCTGTTCCTGTTTCACTTATAGGAACTTTATTTTTCATGCAACTAATGGGGTTTTCTTTAAACCTGATTACACTCTTTGCGCTTGTGCTTGCAATTGGCATTGTGGTAGATAATGCCATTGTGGTGATAGAAGCTGTCCACGCTAAAATGGAAAAATCAAACATCGGGGCACGAAAAGCAACAGAACAGGCAATGAAAGAAATCAGCGGAGCGATCATTGCAATTACACTTGTAATGTCGGCAGTATTTGTTCCTGTAGCATTTATGTCAGGCCCATCAGGAATATTTTACCGTCAGTTTTCTTTAACAATGGCTGTTTCTATTGTGCTTTCAGGCCTTGTGGCGCTAACACTCACCCCTGCACTTTGCGCATTGCTGCTAAAAAATCCTCATGTTGAACATAAAAAAACAACATGGCTTACAGCGTTTTTTAATGGATTTAACAATTGGTATGGCAATCTTTCGGGTAAGTACCAAAAGATGCTTGCTGTAATTGCTAACCGCAGGCTAATTACATTCTCCATCCTGTTATTCTTTTGTGTTGGAACGAGATTTTTGGGCAGGTTTTTATCATCGGGGTTTATTCCGAACGAAGATCAGGGTACATTTTACGCAAGTATAACCACTCCATCGGGCGCTACTCTTGAACGAACAAAAGCAGTAGTAAACGAAGTACAAAAAATATGCGAATCAATAGATGTAATTGAATCGGCATCCTCGTTGGCCGGAACAAACATTTTATCAGATGGTACAGGAGCAACTTACGGCACTTGTTTAATTAACCTGAAAAGTTGGGATGACAGAAAAGAATCGGTAGATGATATTATCGCACTGTTAGGAGAAAAAACAAATCATATTAAAGATGCTAAAATTGAATTCTTTCCTCCTCCGGCCGTTCTCGGATATGGCAACGCAAGCGGTTTTGAGTTACGATTATTGGATAAAACAGGCAGTGGCGATTTTAAACAAATGGAAGCAGCCGTTAAGCAATTTATTGTCGACTTAAAATCCCGTCCTGAAATAGCGAGTGCCTTTACAATTTTTGATGCCAGTTACCCACAGTATATGCTGCATTTTGATAACGATATGGCCGCTAAAAAAGGCGTTACTGTTAATAATGCAATGGGTACTTTACAAACTATGTTAGGCAGTGAATATGCTACCAACTTTATCCGCTTCGGGCAAATGTATAAAGTGATGGTACAGGCTTTGCCGCAATACAGAGCAAAACCTGATGACATTTTAAAGCTAACAGTTAAGAACGACAAGGATGAACTGGTTCCTTTATCTGCATTCATTAGCATTGAACGTGTATATGGGGTGGATCAGATTACGCGTTATAATATGTACCCCTCTGCCGAATTGAACGGAGAAGCGAACGAAGGTTACAGCAGCGGAAGCACTATTAAAGCCATACAGGAAGTTGCAAAAACTAAATTGCCTAAAGGATATGACATTGATTGGGCGGGTATAACAAGAGATGAAGTTCAAGCGGGGAATGAGGCAGTATATATCTTTTTGATTTGTTTATTATTTGTGTATTTATTATTATCTGCGCAATACGAAAGTTTTCTTTTACCGCTCCCTGTTATCTTATCCCTGCCAACAGGGGTGTTCGGTGCATTTCTGTTTCTTTTAATGATGGGATTGGAAAATAACATTTACGCGCAAGTAGCAATGATCATGCTCATTGGTCTATTGGGCAAGAATGCTATCCTTATAGTTGAGTTCGCTTCCATGAGACACAGGGAAGGATCAACGCCATTACAAGCAGCCATTGAAGGTGCAACAGTGAGGTTACGACCTATTCTTATGACGTCATTCGCATTCATTTCAGGGTTAATCCCGTTGATGTTTGCAAGCGGTGCAGGCGCGGTGGGGAATAAAACTATTGGTTCGGCAGCAGCAGGCGGTATGCTATTCGGAACTGTTTTCGGTGTAATTATAATTCCCGGACTCTATGTTGTATTTGCAACACTTGCCGAAAAATTATCAATGAGAAGAACAAAAGAAGAAAAACCATTTACTGAGGATATCTGAATATGAAGGAAATAAGAACAATATTCTTTGGTTTTGTGGCAGTTTGTTTTCTGTTAATAAGTTGTAAAACCGCAAAAATAACAGAGACCAATAATATAAAAGCTGTCCCAACATCCTTTATGGGAGTAATGGATTCTTCCAATTCTGCCGGCATTAATTGGAAGGAATACTTTTCGGATGGTAATTTGATCGCGCTTATTGACACGGCTCTTGTCAATAATTTGGATGTATTAATGAGCCTTCAGAAAATTGAGGTAGCCGGGGGCAATGCGCGATTGAGCCGTGGAGCCTTATGGCCTGTTTTATCTGGTAATATTTCAACAGCTCAGAGAAAGTATGGATTATATACAATGGATGGTGCCGGAAATATCACAACCGAAATAACACCCGGTAAAATTGTTCCTACACATCTTCCCGATCATTATTTGGGATTGCAAACCTCATGGGAGATAGATGTTTGGGGTAAACTACGCAATAAAAGGAAAGCAGCTTTGGCACGCTATTTAGAAAGTATAGAAGGAAAAAATTGGCTAATTACAAATTTAATAACCGGGATCAGTACCGCTTATTATGAATTGCTCGAATTAGATAACCAATTAGAGATTATCAGAGAAACAATCAAACTGCAACAAACCGCCATTGATATTGTTAATGCACAGCGAGAAGCGGGAACAGCAAATGAGTTAGCCGTAAAGCAATTTAAAGCAGAACTGTTAAACACAAAAGCATTAGAGTTTGAAACACTACAACAGATTACTGAGTTCGAAAACAAAATTAATTTTCTGTTAGGCAGATACCCGCAAACAGTAAACAGAGACGGAACAGAATTAAACAAAGCCCTCTCACAAAATATTAAAATCGGCATCCCTTCAGACCTCTTAAAAAACAGACCCGATATTCGTGAAGCTGAATACGAATTATTAGCTTCAAAAGCAGATGTAAAATCAGCAAAGCTGGCTTTTTATCCATCCTTAAACATAGCTGGATCAATGGGATTTCAGGCATTTAATAGCACGTTTTTATTTACTTCTCCGCAATCAATAGCATACACATTATTAGGTAATTTAACCGCACCACTGATTAACAGAAGTGCAATACAGGCAGAATTCAAAACAGCCAAAGCCAATCAACTCAATGCACTGTATAATTACCAGAAAACCATTATCAATGGCTATGTTGAAGTGTATAATGAATTAGCCAACATTAAAAGCCTCGAACAGATAAATGAAATCAAAACAGAACAAGCAGAAATTTTGATCCAATCAATAGAAACATCTACCGACCTGTTTAAAACCGGACGTGCAAATTATCTCGAAGTTTTAAACGCACAACAAAAAGCCCTTCAAACTAAACTCGAGCTTGTAAATACAAAAAAACGACAATACAACGCCACAGTAAATATTTACAAAGCACTAGGTGGCGGCTGGAGATGATAATATACCCTGGCTCAACGGTTTACTGGCCTACTTACCCATGCACAAGCTCTCTCAATGGCATGGAGGCTTGCCGCAAGCTCTTGTAGCCGGGGTATAATAGCAGAATAACGTAGATTTGTACCGTGGAAATACTTGTAGTAATTATTCTGACCTTAATAAATGGCTTTTTTGCTTTGGCTGAAATAGCATTAGTCTCGGTAAAAAAAAGCCGTATCGAACATCTTGCTTCGCAAGGAAGTGCCAGGGCAAAGGACATTTTACGGCTGATGGAAAACCCGGAAAATTTCTTATCATCTGTTCAGGTTGGAATAACCTTGATCGGCATTATTGCGGGTGCTTATGGAGGCGCCACACTTACGGTCGATTTGGAAAATGTTTTGGCATCCTTTACCCTCCTTCATCCATATACGTACAATATATCATTGGTAATTGTAATCGGCGGCATTACCTATTTTACCATTGTAATCGGCGAATTGGTTCCCAAATCCATCGCGATGAATAATGCCGAAAAAATAGCAATGATTTGTGTGCCTGTTATAAAATATTTTACCATGGCTGCTTATCCTTTTGTAAAACTACTGTCTGTCTCAACCCAGATCATTTTAAAAATAGTTGGTGTTAATGAAAACAAAAGCGAAAACACAAGTGAGGAAGAATTGCGTTACATATTAAAAGTGGCAGGAAAGCAAGGCGTATTGGAAACAGAAGAAAGTCAGGTTCACCAAAACCTGTTTTACTTCACTGATCAAACAGCAAAATCGCTCATGACGCGCAGTTCGGAAGTTGAATGGATTAATTATAACCACGACAAGCAAACCATTTTCAAACAATTGGAGGAAAGTGTACACTCTAAGTTTGTTGTGGGCGATGGCTCAATTGAAAAAGTAAAGGGAGTAATTACGATAAAGGATTTTTTCGAAAACTACAACGCTGAGAACTTTAAGTTGGACGATGTTATAAGTATCCCTGTTTATATTGCCGAAAGCACTCCTGCCTTTAAAATTTTAAACATTTTCAAGCGTGAAAAGCAGTATATAGGTGTTGTCATTGATGAGTTTCAATTCATTAAGGGTATAGTAACCTTACATGATCTGTTTGAAGCGATAGTTGGAAATTTGCCTGATGAAGATGAAACAGATGAACTTAACATATTTAAAAGAGCGGACGGCTCATTTTTGATAAAGGGGAGCGCGCCGATATATGAGATCAATCAATATTTTCAGCAAGTGATCATTGAAGATAATACCCATCATTATACAACCATTTCCGGGTTTATTTTAAATCAGTTGCAAACCATTCCAAATGTAGGCGCTGTAGTTAATCACGGCAATTTTCAATTTGAAATTATGGATATGGATGGAGTGAGAATTGATAAGATTTTGATGGTTAGAATTAAGTAAGTAATAAAATTTTAGCATATGCGTTTTGTGGGCACCTTGTTCGTGCTGGTATCTGTCTTTTTAGTATCCGTGTTTGTGAGGATGGGCCTTATAAATAACGAGGTTAATAATTATGATCATTGCAATTTTTATCTGCTCACTACTTTTGAAAACTGGGATGAGAGAGGAATGGCAGCCTGCCATTTCAGTCCGATACTCACCTATAATAACCCGGGGGACAAGCACGTAGCTTTTTACAAACGACTTGAAAGTAAGGAAGGAGATAATTATTTTGTTTCATTTCCTCCTTTTTCATTTCTGTTTGCTTATGAAACATTTAAGTTATTTCATATTGTTCCGGGTAAGCTGGCAATACAATCACTCAATATCTTTTTACATTTTGTGAGCGCTTTTTTTGTTTACCTGCTTGTATTCAGGTATTCTAATAAAAACGATCCGCTTAAACTGCATTTGCCTTCCATTGTTGGGTTTACTGTCTACCTGTTTATTCCTATTGTGCTTTATATGCACACGGTTGTTTATTTTCCCGAAACACTTGGCATAGTGTTTTGGATCATTACTTTATACTTAACTCTCAGATGGGTGGATGCCAGTGTTGTGAACAAATCAAGGGCAGCATGTCTGGTGGCTATAGCTGTCTTTTTTATGATATATACTGAATGGATCGGGATTTTCTATGTTATTACCTTACTGATCGTTGTTCAACGCAGCAATCAGTTTGAGCAGTGGGAAAAATTGTTTTTGTTTAAAGCGGTATTGATTTCCTCGGTGTTGGCAATTGCATTACTATTGGTACAGTACAGCTCAATAGATGGGGTCGCTTCTCTTGTCAAAGCATTTGTGGTCCGTTATGCTGAACGCAGTGGATTGATGGATGCAACACACAGCGATATGGGTTTTAATTTTTTTACTGCTGGGTCATACATGCGTCTGGCGGCTAATTTAAATGGAGTGTTATTTCCGTTTGGACACTTATTAATTCTATTGATAATTGGTATTATTTTTAAAAAGGGATATGCATATTTGTTGCAGGTTATCAGGCGGAATAGGTTGTTGATAAGCTTGGCCACTGTACCCGGGATCATACATCTTTTTGTTTTTTTTAATTCAACGGTGATCCATAGTCATTGTGTTGCCGTGCTTGGTGTAAGTATCGCTTTGTTTTTGGGGTTGATGTCGGGATGGTTTCATAACAGAATGAATGCCGGCAGGAAAAGCGTGATCATTCAGGTTGTAATAATTATCGCGGCAGTTTTTTTTGTAAAGATAAATTTCGATGGGTCTCATCCTTCACATCCCGATCATTCGGCTTTAACAAAAGCTGCTATGTTCATCAGGAATGATGCGAAAAATGATGAGATGGTATTTTTAAATATCAGGACTGAATTGGCTAATCCTTTGCAATACGTTTCTTTTATTTCTAAACGAAACATGCTGTATGCAAATGACACACTCGATGCCAGGAAGAAATTGGAGGCCTTGCATAAATCTAAGGCGGTATTATACAGATTTAATGGAATAAATGAGGAACCGGTTGTATATCGGCTTTCAATTTATTAATATTGGCATGAAGATTGTTTTCTTTACTAAAAACTTAAAACATATGAGCACATTAAAACTTGGTTTATTGATTTTGTTTGCCGCTTTTTTTACTGTCAGCGATGCTGAAGTTTACGCGCAGCCCGCTTTGAGGATGAAAGCGCGCAGGGTCATTAAGCGTACCACGATAGTTGTCATGGCCGCGCATCGCAATGTAAAAGAGGGCAAAGTATATACGGGGGATCTGGCCCGTTCGATTGCCCACCAGAAATTCGCCCGGAGTTTATTCAGGCGTGGCATGTATGTAAGGGCGATACACCATTCGCGACGGGCAAGATTACTTGCAGTGATGGCAATTAAAGCGAACAAGGGAACCGATGTCGCTGAAGCCAAAGTTGATGCAGAGGAGGAACAATTGATGAAAAACCCTCCAAGCGACGATGAATTAGAGAAGGAATTGTTGAAAGAAATGCCCAATGAAAAAATGAAGGACGAGGATGTTGTTGGCACGTCTCCGGATATTGATATAAAAGACAAAGAATAACTGAAAGTCAACCGGTTCTTTTAAAGCCCTCTTTTTTAGAGGGCTTTTTTGTGTGAGTTACGAATGTATCTTTGTGTCGGATGAATAGAAGGAGAATAGTTTTATATCTGTTGCTAAGTGTGTTGTTATTAAGCATCGCCTGGCCCACATACGGCTTTGCGCCGTTTCTGTTTGTAGGTTTTGTTCCTCTGTTGCTTATTGAGAATGAGTTTTTTAAAAATCAGGTAAAACATAAAGTCTCACAGCTGTTTTTATACAGTTTCCTTTGCTTTGTTTTGTGGAATCTCTCTGTGAGCTGGTGGGTGTATTTTGCTTCCGGCGGCGGAGCCGCTATGGCGATATTGGCCAATGCCCTGCTTATGACAATGGTTTTTACAATAGCACATGTTGTAAAGAAAAAATTAAGCCATTTATTTAAATCCCGATTTGTCCTTTGGATAATAGATTATAACCTGATTTTTTTATTCTGTTGGATAGCTTTTGAATACCTGCACCACGATTGGGATCTTACTTACCCCTGGCTTACCCTTGGAAATGGCCTGGCAGCAAATTATAAACTTATTCAGTGGTATGAATACACAGGTATATTTGGCGGATCTCTTTGGGTATTACTTATAAATGTTTTTGTTGCAAATATTGTCATCCGGGTATCACATCAAAAAAAGTACACAATAGGCAAAATAAGCGGACTGGTGGCATTGGTTGTTTTCCCTATTGTATTGTCTGTCTTTCTTTATAATGACCGTTCTGTCGGCAATGGCCCCCAAATAAAGGTAGTGGCAGTACAGCCCAATATTGATCCCTACAATGAAAAATTCAGCGGAAACCATTCGGAACAGTTGAGCAAAATGCTGGCCTTGGGTCGTTCACAATTGGACAGCGCAACGGATTATTTAGTGTTCCCCGAAACAGCCCTGACCGAAAATATATGGGAAAACAACCTGGAGTATGTGAACAGTATAAAAGAGCTTCAGAAATTCTTAAAGGAGTACCCGAAATTGACGATAATCATTGGTGCAAGTACTGCCAGGTCATATAAAGCAGGAGAAACCTTTTCAGTAACAGCACAGAAATTCAAGGATAGCGATGAGTATTATGATAATTATAATACCGCATTTCAACTGGATAATACCGGACTGGTGCAGGTTTATCATAAATCGAAATTGGTACCCGGAGTTGAACGCATGCCGTTCCCGGGCTTAATGAAGCCGTTTGAAAAGCTCGCGATAGAACTAGGCGGAACTACAGGTAGTCTTGGTACGCAAAACGAACGGACGGTTTTTGTTTCAGGTAAGTCTGTTAAAATTGCTCCAATTATTTGTTATGAATCCATTTACGGCGAATTTGTAAGTGGTTATGTGAAAAACGGGGCGCAGGCTCTTTTCATCATTACAAACGACGGTTGGTGGGACGACACTCCTGGTTACAGGCAGCATTTAGTTTATGGGAGGCAGCGGGCAATAGAAACGAGGCGATGTATTGCGCGTTCGGCTAACACAGGAATATCGTGCTTTATTAATGAGCGGGGCGATATTGCAGAAGCAACGCCCTGGTGGCAGCCTGCTGTAATAAAAAGCACTGTCACATTAAATGATGAGTTTACCTTTTATACAAAATATGGCGATTATATTGGCCGTCTCGCATTATATATTTCAGCGGCTTTCATATTATTGGCCTTCCTTGGCCGATTTGTCATCTCCAAAAAGTCGTAACTTCGGGATCAGACTTTTCTTAAAATTAAGTTTATGGACAAATTTGATGTAACCGTTATTGGTTCCGGTCCCGGAGGCTATATTGCCGCGATTCGCTGCGCTCAAGTGGGAATGAAAGTGGCCATCGTTGAACGGTATGCCACACTTGGCGGTACCTGCTTAAATGTAGGCTGTATCCCTTCAAAAGCCCTTCTTGATTCCTCTGAACATTACCACAATGCAACACATAACTTTACTGCACATGGTATTGATATGAAGGATATTAAGGTTAACCTGGCACAGATGATCAAGCGTAAAGGTGAAGTTGTAAAGGCCACTACTGATGGTATCAATTACCTGATGAAAAAAAATAAGATCACAGTATATAACGGACATGGTTCATTTGTAAATAAAAGCATCATTGAGATAATTAAGGCAAACGGAACAAAAGAACAGATAGAAACAACTAAAGTCATTATTGCAACCGGCTCCAAGCCGGCTTCTTTGCCGGGAATTACTATTGATAAAAAAAGAGTGATCACTTCAACAGAAGTACTCAATTTGACCGAAGTTCCTAAACACATGGTAATTATTGGCGGCGGTGTTATTGGCCTGGAGTTGGGTTCTGTTTATGCACGTCTGGGTGCAAAGATCTCTGTCGTTGAATTTACGGATTCATTGATAGGTACCATGGATAAGGCACTGGGTAAGGAATTACAGAAGGTATTGAAAAAGGAAGGCTTTGAATTTTACTTCAGGCACAAAGTAACCGGAGCAGCTAATAACGGGAAAGAGGTTGTTGTTTCCGCTGATAATGAAAAGGGAGAGAAGGTCGGATTGAAAGGGGACTACTGTCTTGTTTCTGTCGGGCGTAAACCTTATACCGAAAATCTTGGTTTGGATAAGGCGGGAGTAAAGGTAGATAACAAGGGTAGGGTGGAAGTGGACGATCATTTGCAAACCAATGTGCCGGGCATCTTTGCAATAGGCGATGTAGTAAAAGGTGCCATGCTTGCTCATAAGGCTGAAGAAGAAGGTGTATTTGTTGCCGAAATAATGGCCGGACAGAAGCCGCACATTAACTATAATTTAATTCCCGGCGTGGTTTACACCTGGCCTGAAGTAGCAGCTGTTGGTTTTACAGAAGAGCAATTAAAAGAGCAGGGAAAAAAATACAAACAAGGTTCATACCCTTTCAAGGCCAGCGGCCGTGCGCGTGCGAGTATGGATACAGACGGATTTATTAAAGTACTTGCCGATTCTGAAACGGACGAAATTCTTGGCGTACACATGATCGGTCCCCGCGCTGCTGATATGATCGCCGAAGCTGTTGTTGCAATGGAGTACCGTGCTTCTGCCGAAGATATTTCACGTATAAGCCACGCGCATCCCACTTATACGGAAGCATTTAAAGAAGCCTGTTTGGATGCAACGGATAAAAGGGCATTGAATATGTAGAAGGGGAGTTATTAGGTTATTAAGTTATTCAGGCTTAATTTAAAAAATAGATTTAAGTGATGAGTTTTAATAGTTTCGAAGAATTAGCCGCTTGGCAGGAAGCAAGGAAAATCAGAGTTAAAATTTCTAAACTGACAAAAGCATTTCCGCCTGAAGAAAAATACAAACTTACTGATCAGATTTTGCGTTCTTCCCGTTCGCCGACAGCTAATATTGCTGAAGGTTACGGAAGGTTTCATCACCAGGAAAATATTCAATTTTGCCGAATTGCCCGTGCTTCTTTAAATGAAACGATCGATCACCTGATTTGTGCTTTTGATGAAGAATATATTTCCATTGAACTTTTGAATGAGTTTCGTAAAGAAATAGCTAATTGTATTAAAATTCTTAACGGATATATAGCGTACCTTAAAAAAACAAAAGATGGCAACTAATTTTTTAAATTAAGCCTGAATAACTCAATAACTTAATAACCCAATAACTTTTCCTTTTGAAAACCGGAATCCTGCTAATTAACCTCGGCACCCCCGACAGCCCTTCAACAGCTGATGTGCGGAAATACCTCACAGAATTTTTGAATGATCCGAGAGTAATTGATATAAATCCCATTGCGCGCTTTTTTTTGGTGAATGCGATCATTGTTCCTTTTCGTGCTTCAAAATCGGCGAAGTTGTACCAGCAAATATGGACTGAAAAAGGGTCTCCGCTTTTAATTCATGGACAAAGTGTGAAAGAAAAATTGCAGGATGCGTTAGGAGATAATTATATTGTTGAATTGGGTATGCGTTATCAGAGCCCATCCATTGATTCTGCTTTGGCTGACTTACGTGAACAAAAGGTTTCAAAGATCATCGTTCTTCCTTTATATCCCCAGTATGCCTCATCCAGTACAGAGTCATCCATTGATAAGACGAAGGATGTGTTACGCAAATGGGATGGCGCGCCCCCCGTTAAGATCATCAGTAAATTTTATGATGTTCCGGGTTATATCGATTCAATGGTGGTCATTGCTGGACAGTACAATTTAAATGAGTACGATCATTTTTTATTCAGCTACCATGGTTTGCCGGAAAGACATATTATAAAGGATTCTGCATATTTTGGTACAAATACCTGTGCATTTGGAAGTTGTTGCGATAGTGTCAATGCAAATAATCAGTATTGTTACAGGGCGGCATGTTTCGAAACAACACGTCAATTGGTAAAGCGGTTGAATATTCCTCAGGACAAGTACACAACTGCATTTCAATCGCGGCTTAATGATAAGTGGCTGAAGCCCTATTCGGATAAAGTGGTTGAGGAAAAGGCAAAACAGGGAATTAAACGAATGCTCGTGTTCTCTCCCGCTTTTGTGGCGGATTGCCTGGAAACGATTTATGAGATAGGAGTTGAGTACAACGAAATATTCCGTGAGCATGGCGGTGAAAAGCTGCAGCTGGTTGAAAGCCTGAACAGCCACCCTAAATGGATTGAGGCCCTGAAACAACTGGTGTTGAAAAACTGATCCTCAATATTAGTACCGGAAATTATTTTATTATAATTTTTTGCTTATAAATTTCATTTCGAACGTAGCCAATGGCCATGTATACGCCCGGGCTAAGCATTTGTTTCTCGTCGATAGCTTCAAGTGCGGAGCCATTTATATCGGTAAAAGTAACCTTCGAAAAAACTGTTTGCCCCAAAACATTAATTAACACAACCAATACTTTTTCTTCACCAGTCAGGCCCTTAAGTTTTAAATAGATGGTTTTCCCATCAGAAGGATTGGGAAAAACAATGATTTCGCCTTTATCATTGCCCGAACCTTCACTTTGTGTGCAGGTAAAAATATTCGAATAAGTATATTTTCCGTCAAAATCGACCTGCTTTAAGCGGTAGTAATAGTCGGCCCCCGTATTGTTAACTGTCGCAGTATAACTTTTTAATTCTCCATTGGTGCCGCTTCCTTTTATTTGTTTCACCATTTCAAAATTATTTCCATCAACTGATCGCTCAAGTATAAAGTAGTCATTATTTGTTTCCGAGGCTGTTCTCCATTCTATAATACTATAGTTGTTTTGAGTGAAACACTCAAGAGATACTAATTCTATAGGTAACAAAGCGCCGCATGTTCCTTGCGGTTTAAATCTCCATAAATCATTCAGTCGGCTTGCTCCACCAGCTGAAGCAACGGACCTTCCTTCACCTCCGAAAAGATAAAAGTTGCCATCGTTATCTTTCCATTGATAGTTTGAAAGGTGATTCCTTCCCCCGGGATTATTTGTTGCCGCTGAAACACCTTTTGTACCATATACTCCAAAGTTGTTGGTTGTTGAATTTCCCTTTAACCAAACCCATTGATTACCTGTGATTGTGTATACCCATAAATTATCAAAATAATTCGTAGAAGGTTGTCCATCTCCTCCAAAAATCCAGGCATGTTGGTAAAGGTTATCGATCCAGGATGCTCCATATCTGCGCCCGCCTGGATTGTTACTGGCGGCGGAAACACATTGTGTGCCGTAACTATTTGTAGACACTACCAGACTATCTCCGGATACCCATGTCCATTCGTTTGTGGATGTATTATATGACCACAGATCACCTAAACGGCCGGTTGTTGCCCCACCGGATATTGAGCCCCGGCCTATGCCACCCATAAGCCAAAAAGTACCCGTGTTATCTTTCCAGCAAAGAGCTGCATATCTTCCTCCCGGATTGTTTGTTGAGGCAGGTACTCCCTTAGTTCCATAAACCCCATTTTTATCCTGTGTACTGTCACCTTTTATCCATGTCCAGTTCCCTGAAGAAATATCATACTTCCATAAATCATTTAAGTTCTTATTTGAAGTGGAGGATGCCGCATACCCATTTCCTCCCAAAGCCCATAAATTGCCCGATGCATCAATCCAATGAGCTGGTGCATGGCGGGCACCCGGATTATTGGCGGCGGCGGCCGTTCCTAAAGTTCCATAAACACCTTTTTTATTGGATACAGTATCACCTTTTATCCAGGTCCATTGATCGGTAGAAGGATTATATTTCCAAATATCATTAGTCCTGTCTGTTGAAACATATGGTGTGGTAGTAAGACCGATTCCGGCAAAGCACATGAAATTACCAGAGGCGTCTACCCAACAAGCTGAATGCCATCGGTAGCCCAATTTATTTGTTGCTGCAGCAACTCCTTTCGTGCCATATGTACAATATTTTGTCCCTACCCTGGTGCTATCTCCTTTGATCCATGTCCAATTATTAGTTGCTGCATTATATTTCCACAGATCATTTAATGAAGTCCATGTGCCTGAATTGGCATATCCGTCACCTCCAAACATCCATAAATTACCTGAATTATCAGTCCATACAAGGTGTCCATCGCGTGATCCTGGTTTATTTCCAACTGCTTCAGTCCCCATCGTTCCATAAACGCCATTTTTATTAATGGCACTGTCACCGGTCATCCATGTCCATTCACCACCCTGTGCCCAGGCATAATTGCAGGAAATAGCAGAAAAAATCACGAGAGAAAAAAAGCGTAATTCAACATGAACATGTCTCTCCTTTTTCATTTTTCTATTTTCTGATAAATTTTCAGGCTGTAGTATGTTAAAACACCTTTGCGGATACTGGCTAATTCTGTCGCATATATCTATATGCAGTTATTTAATACGAAAAAATACTCCTAAAAGTTACGATTTTTTACGATAAATTAGTTTCCTGAAAATAATGATATTTTTCGTGATTTCCTGAAGGATCAAAATAAAGGAGTTTGATATTTATAACCAAGGTTGTATGTAATTAAATTCCTTATATCTTGTTGAACTATGCGCAGTTTTATTAAAACAGAATTACAAGACATAAAGGATTTTGCAAATAAATTATTGCATTGGTGTAGTACATTTGAGAATGTAAGTTTTTTAAATAGTAATGGTAATGTCTCTGCTTCATATGAGCATATTGACGTTGAACATTCCTACGATCTGATGTTGGGTGTCGACTCTGTTAGTTCCTGTAAGTTCAATGGTAATAATGCTTTCGGAGAGTTAAAACAATATTATACGCAAACCAACGACTGGCTATTTGGTCATTTTTCGTACGACCTGAAAAATCAAATTGAAAAACTTACTTCAAACAATTTTGACGGAATTCAGTTTCCCGAAATGTATTTTTTTCAACCCAGGTATTTGTTTTTGCTGAAAGGGAACCATCTTCAGGTCGGCTATCTGAAACAATATTCCACCGAAGTTCAAATGAGAGAGCTGATTAAAACCATTTCAAGCCAGCCAGCAACCGCTAACCATCAGCCGGTAACATGTTCTGTTAATTCCCGTATCACAAAAGAAAAATATATTTCCGGTGTAAATTCAATCAAAAAACATATCCGTCGCGGTGATATCTATGAAATGAATTTTTGTATGGAGTTTTTTGCCGAGCAGGCAATCCTTGATCCTGTACAAACATATTTATCCCTTAACGAAGTTTCGCAAACCCCTTTTTCGGCCTTTTATAAAATAAAAGATAGCTATTTACTTTCATCAAGTCCGGAACGGTTCCTGAAGAAATCCGGGAACAGGCTTTTGTCGCAGCCGATAAAAGGTACTGCAAGACGCGGAGAGAATTTATTTGAAGACGAACAATTAAAGAGCAGGCTTCACTTTGATGAAAAGGAACGGAATGAAAATGTAATGATAGTTGACCTGGTTCGGAATGACTTGTCCCGGTCAGCTATACAGGGAAGCGTTAAAGTGGAGGAATTATACGGCGTGTATACCTTCAGGCAGGTTCACCAGATGATATCGAGTGTAAGTGCTGAATTGAAAGAGGGATTTCATTTTATTGATGCCATTAAAAATGCTTTTCCCATGGGTTCCATGACAGGGGCGCCAAAAGTAAAAGCAATGGAGTTGATCGAACAATATGAATCTACGAAACGCGGGTTGTATTCGGGAGCGGTTGGTTATATAACACCTTCAGGAGATTTTGATTTTAATGTGGTGATCAGGAGCATTTTGTACAACGCTTCGGATAAGTATTTGTCATTCATGGTAGGAAGTGCTATAACAAGCCGGGCCAATGCTGAGCAGGAATATGATGAATGTCTTTTGAAAGCAAATGCTATGCTTGAAGTGCTGGGAGCGCATCATTTGGAGCCTGGAAATAAATATTCAAAAGGAGATGCTCAACCGGTTTAAAAAATTTATTTCCGATAAGGATCTGTTCACTCCTGAACATAAGCTGTTATTGGCTGTAAGTGGAGGGATCGATTCGGTCGTGCTTGCGTATTTATGTCACGAAGCCGGATATAAATTCGGTATTGCACATTGCAATTTTGGTTTGCGTGGAAAAGAGAGCGAAGGGGATGAGAAATTTGTAAAACAGTTGGCGAAAAAGTTTAAAGTCCAATTTCATACCAAGCGCTTTGATACGCAAGCTTTTGCAGGGAAGCATAATGTTTCTGTTCAAATGGCAGCGCGGCAATTGAGGTACGAATGGTTTGAAGAGATTCGAAAGGCAAATAAGTATGATTACGTTGCAATTGCCCACCATAAGGACGATGAAATAGAAACTTTATTCATCAATTTAATCCGTGGTACGGGTATTGGAGGCCTGCATGGAATTCCTTTACAAAGGGGTAAGATCGTTCGCCCTTTATTGTTTGCGACAAGGTTCGATATTGAAGACTATGTTAAGAAGAATGAAATATCGTTTCGCGAGGACAGCAGTAACAGTTCTGATAAATATATCCGGAATAAGCTCCGGCATAAAGTCATCCCTGTTTTAAAGGAAATCAATCCTAATCTGGGGGCCGCCATCAGCAGGGATATTGAATACTTTCAGCAGGTAGAAAAAGTTTACAGGGAAGCGATTGGCGAAAAACTTCCGAGACTGATCGTAAAGAAGAAAAATGGGGTTGAAGTGGATGTGAGAAAGCTGTTAAAGCTTGATCCGGCTCCCGTTTATTTATATGAGTTATTGAGCCCCTATGGATTTAACGAGACTGTTTGCAATGATGTATTGAAAGCAATGATTGATGATCGCACAGGCAGACAATTTTTTTCGGCTACACATCGCCTGGTAAAAGACAGATTTAGGCTCATCATTACTTCAAACACGGTTTCAGGTGATGGCGAATATGTTATTCGGCCAGGGATGAAAAAAGTAACTGAGCCACTTTCGCTAACATTTTCAAAAATTAAGGCCGGTTCGTATACTATTTCCCGGTCAACACAGGTGGCGAGTGTCGACTTTAATAAATTAAAATTTCCTTTGATCATCCGTAAATGGCGAAAAGGGGATGCTTTCAGACCATTGGGTATGAAGCATAAAAAGAAACTGAGCGATTTTTTTATTGATAATAAATTCTCCTTAATTGATAAGGAGAACACGTGGTTGCTTACATCCGGCACCCATATTGTTTGGGTTATAGGGCATAGGATCAATGATCGTTTTAAGGTGGCCGATAAAACAGAGATTGTTTATGTTATGTCCATTTTAATTTAGAATTTAAGAATTGGGATTAAGAATTTTGAAAAAGAAAACATAGTACTATTGAACTGATTTTAGCATGATTTTGCAGAGCTTTGATCCCGAATATGATTCCTGAAAAATATATCTATTTGCTATTTTTATGACTATATTTAAATGATGGACAAACCAATCCTTTTTGAAGAGAAACAATACCTGGGTTCGAATAACCAATCCATACTTCGTAGAACTGTATTGGCGTTGTTTTGTTTTTTAGCTTATTATTGGTCCGAAAATCCCAAGCCCGTTGATGTATCAGGTATTCACATTGGTTCGTATCCGGTTCAGAGCATTGAAAATTCAGGTCAGCTTTTTTTTATCATGGGTATTATCATCCTGTTGTTTTCAATTGGTCTTGTATTTATTGTCCATATGCATACCATTGTACAGAATGACGGCATCATCTTAACCGGTTTGTGGACATCCAGGAAGGTGAAGATAAAATTTACCGATATAGCTTCAGTCCGGAAAGTAAGGTACCGTAAACATTCTGTTGGACGCTCTGTGTATAATCTGCATAGTAAGGGGAAGATTCGTTTTTACACGCGTGGAAATGAGCTTGTTGAGTTGACTGATAGGACAGGGCTTAAATACCGCATCGGGAGCCAGAGAGCGGGTGAACTACTGGAAATAATTAAGGATAGGCTGACCGGAAAAAGCGGCGTGTAAATTTTTTTAGTTTTTTTGTAACGTTTTTCAAACAAATGCGTTTAACATCATTAAGAACCTATTATTTATGGAAGCAAACATTAAACGACCCGAAGTTATTGAGAAGGAGGAAGTGGTCAATCTCCGGTTCCCTGCGGCAGAAGTGTTAATTTCAGCCGATGATATTAAGGCACGTAAAACGGAGCTCGACAAGGCCTTAAAGTTGGGTAACGTTGAACACGGAAAAATTAAAATAATATTTGAGGATGCAAATGGCATCAAGCAGATAGAAACAACAATATGGGGTGTAACCGATAAACGGATCATTTTAAAGCAGGGAATTGTACTCCCCATCCATCGTATCCATGAAATAAAAATTTAGTCAAAACTTTTTTTCTTGTTTGGTTTAATTGTTTTTGATTAAATTTTCCACAGCCGGTATCACTCGTTGGTATCGGCTTTGGTTTGTTTAGCCTCTCCCATAAAAATTCCGTATTTTTACCATTCATTTCAGGGTATTATAAATATTATGATCAGTTTGTTTAAAAAATCATTCGCAGCGCTGTTCATTATTTTATGGGCTGGCAATTATAGTGGGGCGCAGGTAAACCTCGCTGCACAAATAAAACATCCGGCTAAATGGAGTTATTCAATCCTTAAGATCAGTGATACCGAAAGTGAACTGGTCATGAAAGCCAGTATAGAGCCTGACTGGCATTTATACTCTCCTTTTCAAACCTATAAAGATGAGCCCGGTCCTCAAGCCGCTATTTTTACATTTAAGCCTGATAAAAAAAATTATAACCTTGTAGGTAAATTAAATGAAAGTAAAGTCATTAAAGAGAGGGACGAAATCTTTGAAGTGGATGTGCGTTACTTTACAGACGAAGCAATATTCAGGCAAAAAATAAAGCGATTGTCCGGTGATCCGTTTAAGATAACCGGTACAATATCCTACCAGGTTTGTAAGGAAGTTTGTATCCCAGAAGAAGAATATTTTACGTTTAAATTTGACAGAGCGGAACTGCCGTCTGGTATAGACACGTCTAAAACAAATCCTATCGCTGTCGATTCTGCTGTGGCCGATACAGTCAGGAAAACTTCGGTTGAAGCGGGTATAACAACTGTCCCGGCTCCCCCTGTTAATGATTGCAGTCCTTTCGCATCTTTTTGGTACGGCATATTGGCCGGTTTAGGTGCGTTGTTGGCTCCATGTATCTTTTCAATGCTTCCTTTAACAACCGCATTTTTTGTAAAGCAAAGTAAAAAGCGTTCACATGGCATTCAAAAAGCAATGCTATACGGTTTCTTTATCATTCTGATCTTCGATGTACTCGGAATTGTATTCGGTAATTTTGTTTATGGTATATCCTCTCACGAGTATTTTAACCTATTTCTCTTTGTTTTATTTATGATATTTGCATTCTCCTTTTTCGGAGCATTTGAGATTACGTTGCCTAATGCTTTGGTGAATAAGGCCGATCAGGCATCTGACCGTGGCGGTGTTGTCGGGATATTTTTTATGGCCTTAACACTGGCACTTGTTTCTTTTTCGTGTACTGTTCCGTATGTAGCAGGTTTGATCACACTTGTTAATTCTGGAAGTGTTATTTGTCCCTTGATGGGATTCACCGGTTTTGGTTTAAGCCTGGCCTTGCCCTTTGTAATTTTCGCCATGTTCCCCGGCTGGCTGCATTCCCTGCCTAAATCAGGTGGCTGGATGAACACGGTAAAGGTTTCATTGGGTTTTTTGGAAGTGGCGCTGGCCATGAAGTTTTTTTCCAATGCCGACCTGGTTGCCGGCTGGCACCTCATATCAAGAGAAATGTTCATCGCCATTTGGGTTGTATGTTTTGGTCTGATGGGTATTTATTTGTTAGGACTCATAAAGTTTCAGCACGATGATGTCGGCAGGGTTATTTCTGTACCAAGAGCAGTTATTGCGATCGTTGTCTTATCATTTACACTTTACCTGTTTCCCGGATTATTCGGAGCGCCGGTTAATTTGATCGCGGGTTTTCCACCGCCTCAAACGGCCGAATGGAGTGAGAACCTTGATATATATAACGGCGCATCTTCATCTTCCGATATTAAAAAGGTGAATGATATACACAGTGCACGTTGTCCGAAAGGATTGGTTAATTGCTTCCATGATTATGATAAAGCAATATCTTATGCTAAAGAAGCTGGCAAGCCTGTTATGATCGATTTTACAGGTTGGACCTGTGTGAACTGTCGTAAAATGGAACAGAATGTATGGTCTGATCCCCAGGTATTAAAGCGTATTCGCGATGAATATGTGCTGGTGTCACTTTATGTGGATGATCGGGAAAAACTGGCTCCTGATGCGATCTACACAAATAAAGAGGGAAGAGAAATAAATACAGTTGGAAAAAAATGGCTGGATTTCCAATTGTCGCATTATAAAGTAAATGCTCAACCTTATTATGTATTGGTGGACCATAGCGGAAAAGAACTGGTACCTCCAGTGGGTTATACGCCGAATGTTGACGAATATATAAAGTACCTCGATGCAGGGAAAGCAGCTTTTCTAAGCAGGAAATAGGTTATCTGTCCGATCAATACGCTCTATTGGAAATCCCGTTTTTTCTTCCTATTTTAGAAATAAGCAAATTTTCAGTTTAATTCTAAAGTCTCTCCCATGAATAAACTAAAGGCTATATGCTTTCTGCTCGTTTCTATTGTTTCAGTTTCAAGGGGACAAAAAGTTTTTGATCTTATCCAGAGTGATGATCCGGTTAAAGTTTCGGAAGTGGTGAAGGAGGCTGAAAATTATTTTTCAAAAGCAGGGCAGGAAAATAATTCAGGGTATAAATTGTATGAGCGATGGTTAGATTGGGCTACCCGCAGCATGGATGCTAATGGCTATACCATTACTTCAAAGCAGGCGTATGAAGAACGGCAAAAATTTGACAATACATTTAAGAATAATAAAATGGCCTTTAATGGTGATTGGAAAGAGCTTGGTCCAAAAGAATGGACTTTGGCTTCAAGTTGGTCTGCCGGACTCGGACGTATTGTAAGTATGGCCGTTGAGCCGAACAATCAACAGTTGATGTATGTTGGTTCACCTGGTGGCGGGTTATGGAAATCTGTTAATGCAGGTTTGTCCTGGGTTCCGCTTACAGATCAGGCGAACATGTCTATTTGGTCGATCGCCATCGATCCCATAGATAACAATAAAGTATATGTAGGTAACACAAGCGGCCTGATAAAAAGCAGTGATGGGGGAATAACGTGGGTGTCGGCAACCGGAAGTCAGGGCACGCCCAGAAGAATTCTCATTCACCCAACCAATACCAACCAAATATGGGCGGCCAGTACTTCCGGTATCTTTTATTCTTCCAATTCCGGACTCACTTTTTCAAAAGTATCAGCGCTCTCTACCGAGGATATAGATTTTAAACCTGGAGATCCCTCCACCATGTATGCCTGTGGCAACGACTTTCAGTTGTCAACCGATGGGGGTTTGACCTGGACAAAAATTACAAGTGGTATAATAGCTGCCGAAAGGATGAGGATGGATGTTACTCCTGCTGCGCCACAAAATATTTATCTTCTTCAGAAAAAGGGAAGCGGATTCGGCAGGATTTACCGGTCGGTTGACAGCGGAAATAGTTTCAGCATTATGTGTGACATAGCCAATTCCGGAACTCCGAATTACCTTGGATCGCAGGCAAGCAGAAATATGGGTATAGCGGTTTCCAATACCAATGCAAACGAGGTTCATATAGGTGGGTTGGATTATTACAGATCAATGGATGGAGGCGCCACCTTTACAAAACTTTGCGCCTGGAATTCTCCCGGGAGTTCCTCTTATGTACATGCAGATATTGAGTTTATGAATTATGTAAATGGGAAAATATATGTCGGTTCGGACGGAGGGATTTTCCGGAGTTCAAACCAGGGAAATACAATGACCGATCTTACTCAAAATGGAGTTGGAGTAAGACAATATTACCGCATCGGTGGTTATCCGGCGGATGCAAATCTGGTGGGAGGAGGATCCCAGGATAATGGAACAAGTATAATGAAAGGTTCAAGTCATGAATTTGTTGAGTGGCTGGGAGCCGATGGCATGGAAACATTTATTGATTATACAAACCCTAATATTCTTTATGGCACTTCGCAATATGGGACCTTATATAAAAGCACTAATGGAGGATCTTCGCGTAATACATTATCAGGCCCGGGCGATGGAAAAGGGGAGTGGGAAACACCATTTGAAATGGATCCAATAGATCACAATACCATTTATGTAGGATATGAAGAGTTGTTCCGGAGTCGTACCGCTGCTGCGAGTGGTTCATGGGTTAGTCTGACCGACAGTGTTCCCCTGGTTGATGATCTTGATGAAGTGAAAATAGCTCCTTCAAACAATGATTATATTTATATTGCCGAAAATGCCAGTATGTGGCGAACAAAAAACGGTCAGGAGGATCCGCCTTTGTGGACATCTATAACCGGCTTCACGGGAACTGTAAATTATATTGCAATTGATCCGGATGATCCCGAGCATGTAGCGATAGCAACAAGTGGTTCACGGATCTATGTAACATCGAATGCCGGGGATACATGGACTGAAATTTCAGGAAATGTGCCAAATGTTTCACATTTCTGTGTAGCATATGATGACCTTCCCGAAAACGGATTGTATGTCGGAACTTCTTCAGGTGTTTATTATACGACTAATGATCAAATAACATGGACTCCGTTTTCAACTAATCTGCCCAAAGTTGAAGTGAGAGAACTCGACATTCACTTTGGTTCACGGAAGATACGTGCAGGTACATATGGAAGAGGCATCTGGGAATCTACAATTGTTGACCCCAATGTTCCTTTGAATACGTATGCTGTAAATAAAGAGGACAATTCAAAAGTGACATTATATCCGAATCCGGTAACTGATGTATTGAATTTTAAAATTGACAGAGACCTTAATTTAGAATCTGTAACTGTAATAAATGCGATCGGAAAAGAGGTAATGCAGATCGATAAACCTGTTGGAAGTATAGATCTGTCACAACTTTCAAAAGGAATCTATTTAATGCAATTAAACTCCGGCGGGCAGCGAATCACAAAAAGGATCATCATTAAGTAAAAACCTGATGGCCCTTTCTTAAACAAAAAGGAAAGGATACTGATTAATTGAAGTCGTTGGGGTCCGGGGCTTTTTCATAGCCTTTCTTCTTTGGCTTTATTTTCTTCACAAACATTACGTTTATCAGTTCATCATCGATCGTGATCAGGGTCTTTGATATACCATTTTGTATAGTAACATCCTTGATCTCGTATTTCCATTTGCGTTTTACCAGTTCAAAAGTTCCATCCTCCAGCTTCAGGTACATGGCAGTTACCATATTGTTTTTCACCTCGGCCTTGCCATTAAAACAATTGGCATTGCTACCGTTACGAAATGTCAGGATAACATCTGTATAGGAGCCATCTTCAACATCAAAAGCGGTTCGGTCTTCAAATTTCTGAGCCCATTTTAAATAGCAGTTTGTTTCAACGGCTTCTTTAACTTCCTTTTCAGATGTACTCTGAGCTTTTCCAACTGTTAATACCAACAGAACGAGTGCAATGGCAGGGAGGAATGGTTTCTTCATAATTAATAGTTTAATGAAATATAAAAATAGAAATACTTTGGATCATTTCAAATTATGGCTGCTATTGAAGGGTTTGGACTTTGGGTTAATAATATTTATCTGTACAAATCTGTGTAATCAATAGCTACTATTGCGCCCGTTACCTGGACGACAGTCAAACCTTTGAAAGGATTTTTAAATATAGGTTTTGTTGAATAAATTGTCACATAAGCTTCGTAGTACTCAGTATATTCTTAATTTTGATCATAATCTATTCCAATGAAGAACGATTCCATCAGGCACAATTTCATCGAAGCGCAACATGTGCTGAATAAGTTTATCGGTGATGAGAAGAACTTTCAACTTATTGAGGGGGCCGGACAACTTATTGTTCAAGCCATTCAAAGCGGAAATAAAGTCATTTCATGTGGAAACGGGGGTTCTATGTGTGATGCGATGCATTTTTCGGAAGAGCTGAGCGGACGTTTTCGTAATGATCGGAAAGCTCTCCCTGCTATTTCCATATCAGATCCATCGCATATTACATGTGTCGGAAATGATTATGGATATGATAAGATTTTTTCCCGTTTTATTGAGGCATTGGGGAACAAAGGGGATGTTTTGTTGGCGATCAGCTCAAGCGGAAATTCGCTTAATGTAGTTAACGCAATTGCCGTTGCGAAAGCTAAAGGAATGAAGGTGATTGGTCTTACAGGTAAAGATGGTGGTAAAATGGCATCAGCATGTGATGTTGAAATACGTGCCCCGCATTCTGATTATGCTGACCGCGCACAGGAGATCCATATTAAGATTATCCATTCATTGATCCATTACATTGAATTAAATCTGAAATCGTAAAGATTAATCAAAAAAACAGCGATCCGTATTTTGAAAAGATTACTGCTTAACAGGTAAATTCTATCTGCGGTGTTTAGGCTTGGCAGCTCCTGCACCATGCCAACCCTGCTGTTGAACACGCCTCCAGCATGAAGTAGTAGAAATCACTATCAGGGCAAGAAGTGCTAAGATTGTAATTTTTCTCATGGTTTTCATAGGGGAAAAAGTTATAATATTCAATTGTAACAAATATAATAAAAAGACGAAGAAAATTGAAATCTGAAACAATTTTTAGGATGTTTACAGAACATAAAAATTTATAGTTTTAGAGGAAATTATATAGGTTAATTTCATATTTATTATTCTTATTTCATGTTAGTTAAAACATTCGGAAGCGCGGTGCATGGCATAAGCGCGACAACAGTAACTGTTGAAGTTAATATTTCCCAGGGTGTTAATTTTCACATTGTCGGGTTGCCCGACAGTGCCGTTAAAGAGAGCCAGCAGCGTATTGATGCAGCGCTTAAGAATCTTAATATCAAAATTCCCGGCAAAAAGATCACAGTGAATATGGCCCCGGCCGATATTCGTAAAGAAGGCTCCGCTTACGATCTTACCATTGCTACCGGCATACTTGCCGCTACTGAAAATATAAAAGCAAACAAACTTGGAGAATACATAATAATGGGCGAGCTGTCGCTTGATGGAGGCTTGCAGCCAATTAAGGGGGTATTGCCTATTGCTATAAAGGCTAAGGTTGAAGGGTTTAAAGGAATAATATTGCCTAAGCAAAATGCACGTGAGGCAGCTATTGTGAATGGTTTGGAAGTATACGGTATCGAAAATATTAAACAACTGATCGGGTTTTTTAATGAAGAACAAAAGTTAGAGCGTACAATAGTAAATATAGAAGAAGAGTTTTATATGCGGTTGGCCGGGAGCGAGGCTGATTTTGCGGATGTGAAAGGGCAGGAAAATATTAAGCGTTCATTGGAAATTGCAGCTGCAGGCGGACACAATGTAATATTAATCGGTCCGCCGGGTGCAGGGAAGACCATGCTGGCTAAACGTTTGCCAACCATATTGCCGCCCCTGACAATTGATGAAGCTTTAGAAACGACCAAGATACATTCGGTGGCAGGCAAAATAAATAAACATTCAGGTTTGGTCACTGCAAGACCCTTCAGGTCGCCGCACCATACAATTTCGGATGTGGCCCTTGTTGGCGGCGGGGGTACACCACAGCCCGGTGAAATTTCTTTGGCACATAATGGTGTGTTGTTCCTGGACGAACTGCCGGAATTTAAGCGTACAGTGCTGGAAGTTATGCGCCAACCGCTGGAGGATCGTATAATAAATGTATCCCGTGCTAAATTTTCAGTCGAATATCCTGCAAGTTTTATGTTGGTTGCATCTATGAACCCTTGTCCATGCGGATACTACAACCATCCCGAAAAGGAATGCGTATGTGGTCCGGGTATAGTGCAAAAATACTTGACTAAAATTTCAGGACCGCTGCTGGATCGGATCGACCTGCATGTGGAAGTTACACCTGTTTCATTCAAGGAACTTTCTGCCGAGCGTGTTTCTGAAAAAAGTGAAGCAGTTAGGGAGCGTGTGATGAGGGCCCGTGAGATTCAGCAGAAACGATTTAGTGATGTTGAAGAGGTTCACTGCAACGCGCAGATGAGTTCGAAGATGCTGCGTACTTATTGCGGGATTGGTGAAGCAGGAAAGCAATTGTTGGAAACTGCGATGGAAAAACTTGGCTTATCTGCCCGGGCATACGACCGTATTTTAAAAGTTGCCCGCACGATAGCTGATTTAGATAGTTCGGAAAATATTGAAACAAGTCATCTGGCTGAGGCAATTCAGTACAGGAGTCTGGATAGAGAAGGTTGGGCGGGATGATATTTACAATTCATTATCTATATGATAATTAACCAGATCATCAATGGGTGAAGCTATCAACCTGCCTATTTTCATGTTATGGGATCGGCCCACTTCGCTTAAAATCTCTTTAAAAATAAATCCTACAGAACCAACACAGTTAAAACTCAGTTTTTCATATCCTGAATATCTGCTTACCAGATTTTCAAAAAAATCAGTAAAAGATTCCTTAACTATTTTTTGAATGTGCGCATGTTGTTTGTTTTCATCAGCGAACTTGCAAAAGCCTGCCAGGAATCGGTTAGGAAGCGGTTTATTATAAAGGGAATCTAAAATTTCAGCATAAGTGAGATGGTATTTTTGATCAAACTTTTGTTGTAATTCCGGAGGAAGGTGTCCTCGTAGAAAATCACGCACTATCTTTTTCCCGATATAACAGCCGCTGCCTTCGTCGCCCAGCAAATAGCCAAGTGAGTCGATGTTTTTTTCCACTTCCTTCCCGTCGTAAATACAGGTATTGGATCCTGTGCCAATGATGGCGGCAAATCCACGGGTGTTTCCAAGCAGGGCACGGGCAGCAGCCAACATATCATGGTTGACATAAATTTCTGCACTTGCAAAACATTTCGATAATGCTTTAAATACAACAGCCGCTTTTTCAGGAGTTGAACAGCCGGCGCCATAAAAAAAGATTTTTTTCACCTTTGAGCTGTCAAGTTGCGAAATTAAGGTGCTGGTCAGTGATTGAGCTATTTTTTCAGTGTCAATAAAATAGGGGTTATAGCCAATGGTATTGTATCGCGATTGATTTTTCCCTTCATCGATCAGGATCCAATCTGTTTTGGTTGAACCACTATCAGCAATTAATAGCATATTTCCCAGGTATTACGTTAATAAAACATGTTCTTAATAATTATAAATATAACTTTTTATTAGGAGTTGGTTTTAGCAATTGATTCTTTTTTACATTTACTACTACGCTTATGAGCTTCGTAGTACTCAGTAACGACTAATCCATCATTTATGGACAACTCTTCTTCAAGGAGATCTCTTTATACTCTTATATCTGTTTTCTTTTTCTGGGGCTTTGTGGCCGCATCGAATACCGTGTTGATCGGGATATTCAAAAAGAATTTTGACCTGTCGCAGTTCCAGGCCCAGCTGGTGGATTGGGCTTTTTATACTGCATATTTTGTCGGTTCGATCATTTATTTTATCATTTCGTTCAGCAGTGGCGATCCCCTGAACAGGATCGGGTACAAGAAAGGATTGATCTTCGGATTAATACTTTCAGCTGTCGGAGCCTTATTGTTTATTCCTGCAGCCTCCGTGCAGTCATTTCCACTCATGCTTACCGCTTTGTTTGTAGTGGGCCTGGGTTTTACACTCCAGCAGATCGTTGCGAATCCTTATGTAATAGCTTTGGGATATCCGGCAACAGGAGCTCACAGGGTAAACCTGGCAGGAGGTATTAACTCTTTCGGAACAATGATAGGTCCTCTATTGATCAGTTATTTGATCTTCGGATCAATAAGCGGCAATGCAGTTGTCGATTTAGGAATAGATGCCGTAAAATTACCTTACACTATTCTTGCCGGTGCGTTTTTAGTGTTTGCTGCTATTCTGTTTTTTTCTAAACTGCCGCCTGTAACTAATGCTGAACCCGTAGAAAAAGATCTGGGAGCATTCAGATACCCGCAGTTAGCGCTGGGTATGATCGCTATTTTTACCTATGTGGGAGTGGAAGTTGCTATCCAAAGTAATATTGTTGCCCTTATAAAACTTCCGGAGATTAAAGGGTTGGATAATACCCAATCGGTTCATTTTATTTCATTGTACTGGGGAAGCCTGATGATAGGCAGGTGGGCGGGAGCGGTTTCTGTTTTCAATTTTTCAAAAGCGGCTAAGAATATCATGACCATTGTTGTGCCGTTAGCGGCATATGCCACAATTCTTTTGGTGAATTACATCAAAGGAAGTCCGATGAATGACCTGTTGTACTACTTTCCTTTTGTGCTGATGTTTATCGGTGTGTTTTTCCTGACAAAAGGAAAGCCCACATGGATGATGCTGCTATTCGGTTCAATGGGTGCAGTAATGATGATTGTCGGATTGTTGACAACAGGAAGTACGGCCCTCTATTCTTTTTTAAGCGGAGGATTATTTTGTTCGGTTATGTGGCCATGCATTTTTTCCTTATCAATTGCGGGACTTGGTAAGTACACAAACCAGGGCTCCTCATTGCTTATTATGATGATACTTGGAGGAGGACTTATTCCTCCCCTGCAAGGCTTGCTTGCTGATAATATCGGAATTCACCTGTCATATATTGTACCTGTTTTCTGTTTTGCCTACCTCGCGTTTTATGGATGGAAGGTTAAGAATGTTTTAAAATCACAGGGGATAGATTATGATTCATCCGTAAGTTTCGGGCATTGAGGGAAAGGTAGTTAGTTGCTGGTTGTCAGTTGTTGGTTATTGCCCGACAACCAACAACTGACAACCAACAACCAACCCCCACTAACACCTTCCTGTTTATAAGTTCAACCTTTCACACAATATTTCCACTTTAGTTCAAGTTAATTTAGCAGGGTTATAAATCTACGAACTATGCTAAGCTCTGTTTTATTGCAAATAACGGGCACTATGGGTGCCACGGTGGCCGATACGATCAATAAAACCGCAACCCCGATCCAGGATACTGCACAAATGGTTCCGGCTGCGAATGTGGAAGATTCGCTTTCCCTGTTCGAACTGGTGGTGAAGGGCGGTTATATTATGATACCTATTGGTGTTTTATTGTTCCTTGCTATTTATGTGATGTTCGACCGCATCATTGCTTTAAGAAAGGCTTCGCGACATGATAAAAATTTCATGTTGACGATTAAAGATTTTATAGTATCAGGCAATCTTGAAGCCGCGCGTACACTTTGCAGGAGCAATACTTCGCCTGTGGCTGCTGTTGTAGGAAAAGGCCTGGGCCGTTTAGGAAGACCTGTTGCTGAGATCAAAGAAGCGATGGACGGAGCGGGCAGGGCTGAGTTATACAAAATAGAAAAGAACATGATCGTACTCAATATCATTGGTCGCATAGCGCCTATGTTCGGTTTTGTGGGAACAATCATCGGTGTGGTGAAAATATTTTATGATATCTCTTTGGCCGGTGGTGATATTAAAATTGATACCATCTCTGCTGGTTTGTACCAGAAGATGATTACAAGTGCCGGGGGATTGATTGTGGGAATCCTTGCCTTTACAACGTATCACATCCTGAATATTGTGATCGAGAAGATCATCAACCGGATAGAAAACAGCTCCACAGAGTTTTTAGATATTTTAAATGAGCCTTCTAAATAATGAACTTGCGCCGCCGACATAAAGAAGGAGCTGAGGTAAGTACCGATTCGTTGAACGATATCATGTTCTTCCTGCTTTTGTTCTTTCTAATTGTATCCACACTTGTAAATCCGAATATTATTAAGCTAACTCTGCCGAGCACAAAACATGGTACTTCCATTCAGAACAAGCCGAAGGTTGTGATTGAAGCGGGGAAAGATGCTGTATTCGCGGTGAATGGTTTGTTGGTCCCTTTTACAGCGCTGGAACAGGCCGTAGCATTGGAGGTTAATAAAACGGGGGAGAAAACGGTAGTATTGAAAATAGATAATTCGTTATCAGTACAGGATCTCGTTGATGTTTTACAGATCGGTGATAAGTTGGGAGTGAAAATGGTGTTGAAGACCAAGTCGCCAACGGTGAAGTAGTTAAATGTTGTCAGCCCTCAGTTCTTCGTTTATTTATGGTAATTTTTTTACCAGCAACCGACAACTAACAACCAGCAACAAAATGCAATGCAAGCAATAGCTGACAATAGGAAAGATCATTTTTTATCATTCATATCATCCGTCCTGGTGTTTGGGCTGATCATTCTTTTTTTGTTACTGTTTCTTATTAAAACACCTATTCCTCCGTATCCTCCAAGTATTATACAGGAAGTTGAAATAACTTTTGAAGGTGGTGGCGGGGAAGATGGTGCTGAAGGAATGGGAAACCCAGGAATGACCAGCTCTGTTAAAGCGAATACCAATACGACATCGGCTACAGAGGATATTTTTTCAAGCAGCACAGAAGATCCGGTATTGACCGTGAAAGAGGAAAGAAAAAAAGAGAAGAAGAAAGAGAAAAAGATCGAAGAGAAAATTAGGGCGCAGGAAGATCCACAGCCCAGTCAGGAGTTAATGAACCTGATTGCTAACGTAAAAGACAAACTAAAAAATTCAAGCGGCAACTCAACTAATACTGATGGAAATGGGAAAGCCGGTGATGGTGACGGGCAGGGGAAAGGAAATGGTGATGGTCCGGGAGAGGGAAATAATGTTGGCCCGGGTAAAGGGCCTGGTTATTCATTACGGGGAAGAAAATTGTTACAACGCCCTCAGCTGCTTGATGAATCACAGGAAGAAGGAATTGTTGTTGTGGAAATAGTGGTAGACGAAACAGGAAAGGTGATTGAAGCCACTCCCGGACAAAGGGGTTCAACCACAACCAGCTCTTATTTATATACATTAGCCAGGCAGGCCGCGAAGACGGCTAAGTTCAATGTCAGTCCCGATGGTGCTAAGGAGCAGAAGGGAACTTATACTTTTGTGTTCAGGTTGGATTGATTGTTATTATTTCTCCAGTCGTTTCGCTTTCTCCTGTACTATCTCTGTAAGCGAACGGTTTTGAATCTTACTTTCAATCCAGTCAAGGATGTTCAACTCTTCAATAGCTGATTTTTCTTTCGGATATTTCTTGAGGTATTCAAATTGCTTTTTAACAAGTGAGCATCTTTCTTTAAGTTGTTTTTGTGAAGTTAATGCATGAATGTCGTTTAATATGAAATCAAAAGCCAGCTTCTCCGCTTTGGAAACATATGCTTTGTTTTTATGAAGTCTTGTGATCATAGAGGCTTCATGTTCAATAAGATCGGTTTTTCCCATTTCAAAGTACAGCTGGAGTTGCAGGAATTTTGTTCTGCGGTAAAATTTGTCTTGTTCTTTTAATGTTGAAGAGTTTAATAAAATATTTATGCTCGACAATGAATTTGTATATTGTTTAAGGGCAAAGTGAGTATATGCTTTTGTGAAATAAAAATCGTGAATATTATTTATGGTATTATCGAACGGGAGTAATTCTTCTTCGAGATTCAACTCATACAAACCGTCCTTAAAATTTCCCATTGAAATGAAAAGAGTTGCTCTTATTTTGTGTAGTGTAAATGTTATTCTTAAATATATATGAGATGGTAATTTTTTTTCCCATTTTTCTAATTCATGCTCAAGGTTACGCATCATCTCAAATGCCTTCCTGATGTTGTTTAATGTATAATAAGAGATGGATAAATTTATAAGTGTGTTAGCCCTTGAAATTATTAATTCATGATCCTTTTCAGGCAATAGCTGTAATAATTCATATTTTGATTCAAGAGCTGCGATGCTTTTTAACGGATCGGTTTTGCCAAAGGTGTAATAAGCTGCTTTGATGTCATAATAGCTGAGCTTTGATTCGGGAGAAAGTGGTTGGGTTTTATTTTCCATCAATGAATTTTTCATTAGATGTCCATATTCATATTCTGTTTGTTTATTTTTTGACACTCCTGCTTTTCTTAATAGTAAATACATGTTGTTTTTCAGACTATAATATTGATTTCTGTTATTTATCTTATTTATGATCTCAGCAGATTCTCTCTGAAGTGTTCCATATTTATCCTCCATAGCTGATAAGTCTTCCCTAAAATGGATCAGCTTCAATTCGCGGTTATATATTTCCAATAATATTTCGGGTTTGCTATACCGGGTCGCAATAGCTTTAATCTTCTTTAATTTTTTTTCATAATGGTTGTAAAGGCCTTTTTGAAATAATACGAATGCTTCATTGAGTTGATCGTGCAATTGAATTTCGATGTGCGATGAAGCATTATAACTGCACAGTTTTTTTAAGATCAGATTATATAAGTAATTTTTCATCACCGGCAGGTCTTTTTGAGCCCGGGTATCAAAGCCGCTTTTGATTTTATATTCATTGTATTTTTTCTGTGCGGCAATCAGGTTGAATAATTTGAGATAAGTGCTGTCTTGCCCACCTGCGTTTCCCGCTGTATTAATTTTGAAATATCGTTTTTCATTCATCGACATACTGTGAATTAATTCATGAAGTTTATTAGATGCTCCCATTTTATTTACCTTTTTTGAAATTAAATAAAATAATATATAATATATTGATATACATATAGTTATGTAAATATTAGCTATATCTTAAATTATATTAAAGATAAATAATTATTTGACTTGCTCTTAAACTAAAGCTACTTTTAAAGAAGTCGTTTAGCGTATAGTCTTAGTTCGGATTTAATCCTAATTGTGAAGCATGAGACTTCTTTCGAATAGAAAAAATTTCCTGACGAAGAATTATAGTTTTCTTCTCATTACAGCAATTCTTTTTGCGAGTAATTTTTTTGCCAGAGGCTATACAAAACCTAACGATCCGGAAATGGCAGCGAATGCTAAAACATGGATGTCGTTAAACAAGCAACTGGGTTTTCATGAAAACAAGGGGCAAATGACAGGCTCTGATGACAAGCCGGCTTCCTATGTATTATTTAAAGCTGAAGTGCCCGGCCTGAATATTTGGGTTACTACATCCGGACTAACTTACCAGTTTTTCGAAAAGGAAGAGGATAATAACGTTGAAGATGATGAAATGGGGCAGGCTAATATTCTCCAAGGCGACAAATTAAAAGTTAAATGGAAATGGAGTCGGGTAGATATGGTCCTGAAAAATGCGGGTATCAAAAAAGAGAACGTTGTTGCTGAAGGCGATGTTACTCTGGGCAATGTAAGTTATTTTTTTGGCCACTGTCCAAATGGAGTTAGTAATGTAAAAACCTATACCAGGATAACTATCAGGGAGGTTTATAAGGGAATTGACTGGGTAATTTACACTTCCGGGAACGGAGGCATAAAGCACGATTTTATCGTTCATCCAAAGGCTGATCCCAACCAGATAAAACTCATTTATGAAGGAAATGGGAAATTTGAAGTGAAAAGCAATCAAATTCATTTTGAAAGCGAATTGGGAGGAGTCACCGAAGGCCGTTTATTTTGTTATCAGGGGGAGCAATCAAATAGTATAAGTTCTGACTATACAATTAAAAGCAATATTCATCCTTTGTATTTGGGAGTAGGCACGTTGCCTTTGAATCAGGATATTCGACTGCTGAATGAAATGAAAGCTGTGAAGAGTGAAATTTTCTCATATGAGATAGGCATTAAATTAAATGATTACAATAACGCGCAAACAATCACGATCGACCCGCAATTAACCTGGGCTACTTTTTACGGAGGGAATGGTGCTGATGGCCCAATGAGCGTAGATTGTGATGCTAATAACAATGTGTATGTGACCGGTTATACAGATAATGTTGCCGGTACTACTTTCCCATTGCAGGCTTGGGGTGGAGCCTATTTTTATACAGCCGCAGGTTATTATGGTATTTTCATTATGCGCTTTGATCCGAATGGAGTATTGGTTTGGTCAACCTTTTATGGATCAGGCCGGGGCCATTCAATAACCTGCGATGGTGCCGGTGGAATATATATCACCGGGTATACCAGAGGTCTACCAACTTATGACCCGGGAGGAGGGGCCTATTACCAAAGTGTTTTTGGAGGGTTTAATTATGATGCTTTTGTTTTGAAGTTTGACAATGCAGGTAACCGTTTATGGGCGACATATTACGGAGGGGCGTCCGACGAAGAGGCATATTCCATTGCATTAGATGGTGCCAACAATATTTATATTGTCGGATATACCTCTTCAAATGCGGTGACGTTTCCTCTTCAGACAAGAGCGGGTGCTTATAACCAGGGGACAGCAGGTGGATCACGAGATGCTTTTATTTTGAGGTTCACAAATTCAGGCGTATTAACGTGGGCAACTTATTACGGCGGCTCCGGAGTTGACGAAGCGTATGCTATCGCTTTCGATGCAGCTGACAATGTTTATGTGACAGGTTATACGCGGTCATCTGAATTAACATTTCCACTTCAATCCTGGGGTGGAGCCTACTTTGATAATATTTACGGAGGAGGAGGGAATGGAGATGTTTTTATTTTGAGATTCACAAATTCCGGAGTATGTACATGGGCTACATATTATGGTGGCACGGGTAATGACGTAGGAACTTCCGTTGCTTGCGATGCATCGGATAATTTGTATGTGGTCGGCTATGCAACATCAACTGCCGCTACATTTTCATTACAGGCATGGGCAGGAGCATATAATCAAGCCGCGTTGGGAGGAGGGGTTGATGCTTTTATATTGCGATTTACAAACATTGGCACACGAACCTGGGCCACTTACTATGGAGGCAGCGGCACGGACATTCCTTTCCATTCGTACCATCACATTGAGATAGATGATTGCGGCAATTTGTATGTGAGTTTAAATACGACATCTTCCAACATATATAAATCCGGAAATACAACCTGTGGCAATTTTTATGATTCAAGTTTTGGCGGCACCGGCGGTAGCGGTTATGGCGATGCGTTTATTATAAAATTCAACAATAATGGTGCAGTTTTGTGGGCTACGTATCTGGGTGGTAACGGAGCAGATTTTCGGGAAGCAATAGCCCTCGACAATAATGGCAATTTATATGTGGTGGGGGAGTGGTGTGCAGGCAGTGGTTCTATCGTTACAAGTACTTATCCGTTTACAAATCCCGGTGGAGGAGCTTATTATGATAATGCTTTCGGAGGGCTGGACGATGGCTACATTGTAAAATTCAGTCCTGTTGTTCCAACCTTAAGTCAGTCACAGGTTAACAATACGGTCTGCAGTCCTTGTTCCGGAAGTGCAACTGTTAATATTGCCTGTGCCGATCCCAATTTTAATTACACATGGAGCAATGGAAGTCAGACATTAAATAGTATTAGTTCCACCAATACTATTTCGGGTCTTTGTCCGGGTACTTATACAGTTACAGTAACAGACGGAGCTTGTGTTAAGGTTCCGTATACAGCAACATTTTCTATAACCGGAACTGCCTGCGGAAGCATAACTGCAAATGTAAATTCAGCGGAAGTATGCGAAGGTGCTTCATCTTGTCCTGTATTAATTGCAACAGCCACTAGTGGTACAAGTCCATATACCTATTCATGGAACACTGGAGGAACAACACAAAGTATAAATCCATGTCCTGCAACAACTACCACATATACTGTGCAAATAACGGATTCGGGAGGGGCAACAGCTGCTTCAACAGCTATTGTAATAGTTAACAAGGGAGTTGATGTGCAGACTACCCTAACTAACATTACCTGTAATGGAGATGCCAACGGAAGTGCCATTGCAGTAACCGGCAGCGGAACCTCTCCTTATACTTATAGCTGGAGTAATGGTCAAACGACCCAATCAGTAACGGGATTGATACAAGGGACTTATACAGTTAAAGTGACTGATAATAAAGGCTGCACTTCAACAACTACAACCTCAATAATTTCACCACCTGCTTTGACAGGCTTATTTACTAAGGGCACGGCTGCTTGTAATGGTTGCGGTTGTAAGGAATGGTTAATGGTGACAGGAAGCGGTGGTACCGGTCCTTACTATTATAATTGGCAGGATGGATATATGAACAGGTATAAAAATCAACTTTGTCCGGGAGCACATACCATTAATATTAGAGACAAGAACGGGTGTTCAATAAATCTAAACCTCAGTACACCCTGAACCTTTTAATATGGCATGAAATAACTATTTTTGATTATAATATCACAAGCATAGACTTATGTTGCATAAGACAAATTTAAAAGCATCATTCCTTGTATTTTTTTTGTTTGGTTTTATTTTGACCGGTTTGAAGGGGCAAAATAACTTTCCTAAAGGATTGTCTAAATCCAACTTGTCAGAATCAAAGAAAAAGGAGATCGAACTGAACTTTCAGAATTTACAAGTCAGCTTTCGCAAAAACATGGGACAATGGAATGATGACATATTATTTGAATCAGCTTCATCAGGTGTGCATATGTATTTTATGAAGGATGGTATAAGTTATGCCAGTGTCAGGGAAGTGGAGAGTGAAATGAAGATCAATTCAGATAATGAATTCGCTCGTTCGGGTAACGACCATGAATATTTAGTTTGGAACATGAGATTTCTTGGTTGTAATAAAGAGGTACAATGTTTATCGGAAGGCGAGCGGAAAAGTAAGATCAATTACCTGATCGGAAATGATCCATCCCGTTTTGTGACAAATGCTCCCGATTACAATCTGATCCGATACCACGAATTGTATGACAAGATAGATGCCCGTTATTATTCATCCGGCAACAAGATCAAGTATGATTATGTTGTTAAGCCGGGAGGGAAGATCAATGACATTAAAATGAATTTCGAAGGAGTAAAAAAGATAACCATTAAAAGAGACGGAGCTCTTGAGATAAAAACCGATTGGGGTACTGCAACAGATCTCGCCCCATATTCGTACCAGTTTATTAATGGTGTAAAGAAAGAAGTAGATGTATGTTATAATTTGTCAGATAAAAATACAGTGAGTTTTTATTGCAAGGGATCTGTTGATCCTGCATACGACCTCATAATTGACCCCGTGATATTAGTTTATTCGACTTATGTCGGAGCTGCCGGTCCGCTTTCAGGGCCCTTAATTTGGGGTTATACGTATGATATTGCTTCCGATAATCTGGGCAACGCTTATGTAACAGGTTGGTATGATGGGGCCGGATTTCCGACTAAACCAGGCAACTATGATGCATCATACAACACAAATACGGATGTTGTTGTTTTTAAAATGAGGCCGGATGGTACTGATATCATTTACGGAACTTATATTGGTGGAAGCAGTGGTGAAAGGGGATATGGAATTACGATTGATAATACCGGGAATGCTTATGTCACAGGCAATACAGGATCTGCTAATTTTCCTGTCACGGCAGGAGCATTTGATGTTGCTTTTAACGCAGGACAATCACAGCCATTTTTATTGAAACTTAACGCTGCCGGATCAGCATTGGTCTATTCCACATTTCTCGGAGATCAGGGAGCCGGAGAAGGAGTTGTTGTAAATAATACGGGCGAAGCTTTTGTTACCGGAAGAATAAACAGTGCGGCTTTTCCAACTACAGTAGGGTGCTATGACAATACTTTTAATGGCGGCCTTGGCGATGTTTTTGTTACAAAATTTAATGCAGGAGGCAGCGCTGTTTTATATTCTACGTACGTTGGCGGCTCGAATG
>JACPDY010000046.1:18759-24802 GCA_016183775.1 Bacteroidota bacterium | reverse complement strand
CTGGGATAATTCCTTCACACTCTCTTTGATGTGTATTGTTTTTGCGAATGACATATTGTTATATTTATAGTTTAGTCCAAATATAATAAAAAAATCTATTCTGCAAATATTGGACTTAATTTTATTTATAATTGGTATAAATCACAAGCCTAAAGGCAAGTATTAACAACGTTTTGTTAATGTTTGTTCACTACAAAATTTTAAAATCCAAACAAGAATGCAGCATTAACAAGGGCTGTAGGGTTGCGACCTCGATTCGAGTGTCAAACTCGGGAGGAAAATTGTAAAGGAGTTTAATATCCCCAAGAAAAGAAGTAGTTATTCCATCACCAATTTCTTCCTGCATATTTTATTGCTGGAAACTGCTGTTACAAAATAAATACTATTGCTAAGAAGGAGGGCATGTGCGAAAATATTCTCTCCGGTTGCTGAATGTATTCAACCCTTCGAATAATATTCTAAAAAACAAGTGGGGGCTGAAAAAAAAATCTTAAAAATTAATTGGCATAAAAGCATACAATTATTTTCCACCCCTCAACAATTGTAAAAAACCTGCGCCATCATATAGTTTTCCTTTGTTGGATTGCCCGTTGTAAATAAAATAATACGTTCCATCAGGAGCTTCCTTTCCATTGCGTGAAATTCCATCCCATTCAATTTTTGGCAAATTACCATCATACATTTTAAGTCCCCAGCGATCGTATATTTCAAAGTGAAACTCTTTCATGCCGGATGTCAGTACCACAAACAGATCGTTGATACCATCCGCATTAGGCGAAAATACATTTGGAATTACAAGTGTGTCCTTTTCTACAACGGTCAGGCATTGTGTTGCTGTATCCATGCAACCAAAAGCACTTGTGGCGATCAGGGTAATGCAATATTGCAGAGCATCATTATAGGTCTGTATAGGATTGGGTACTACTGAAGTATTACCATTGCCAAAATCCCAAAGCAACACAGAGCCTGAAGTTGATTGATCGATAAAGTTGATCTGAGTTCCTTTATAAACCGGATTATTCGGCGTAAAAGTAAAATCTGCAAGAGGATTTGGATTGGCAGCAACAATAATTATGACTGTCGTTAATTGACAACCAACTGCATCTGTTACAGTCACCGTGTAATTTCCTTCCGCAAGATTTGCCACCGAATCAATCGTCGCACCATTGCTCCATGAATAAGTATACAATGGTGTTCCATTAAAAGGAATGGCCTTCGCCCCGCCATCCGACTTTCCTCCGCATGTGGTATTTGTTACATTAACATTAAAGGACAATGCCGGAGAGGGCAATATTGCAGAAGAAGTTATGGCAGAACATCCGTTGGAGTCTGTAACAGTAAGTGTATAATTGCCTGCGGTGAGATTAACAACAGTTGCTCCTGAAATTCCAATGCTCCAGCTATAACTTAAACTCCCGCTTCCACCGGATGCTGAAGCAGCAAGACCTCCATTCGCCTGTCCGCAACTTGTATTTACAACTGCAATAGTATTAACAGAAACAGAAGTTGCGGGTTCAGTAATGGATGCAGTACTTATTACGACACAACCGATTGCGTCTGTAACTGTTACAGTATAATTTCCAGCCGGCTGACCGCTAATTGAAATTGAAGTGTCTCCGGTGTTCCAGCTATACGTTAATGCGGAGGTTCCCATAGCATTCACAACAATGCTGCCTGTCACACTGCCTTTACATAGTATATTACCAGGTGAAATACTATTTATTACCGGCGCTGAGGTATTGCTTACAGATACACTTTGTGTCCGGGTACAACCATTTCCATCAGATAAAGTTAATGTATATATACCAGCCGAAAGATTAGAGGAGGTCATTCCTGCTGACCCGCTGCTCCATGAATAAGTATATAAACCTGTTCCCCCATTTACAGAAGCAGCAGCACTTCCGTTACTTATTCCACATGAAGCATTAGTCGTGACAACAGACAATGAAAGAGAGCTTGGTTCGGTAAGAGTCAGTGATCCTGAAGAAAGACAGTTATTGACATCCGTCACAGTTATTGTATATGTGCCGGCCGTGACACTTCCCGATAGAATCGCACCTGATGATGTGGCACCTGTCAATCCTGAACTCCAGCTGTATAAATATGGCGCAACTCCTCCGCTTACATTTGCAATTACTGTTCCAGTTTGGCCATTACAACTTATCGCACCATTCGTTACCACAGCTACTACCGGCCCTGCAATGGTACTGATGGATACGATTCCGGTTTGCGCGCAGCCATTTTGATCAGTAACGGTTAATGTGTATATAGCAGCAGAAAGGTTTGCTGCTGTAACACCGGCAGCGCCTGTACTCCATGAATACGTCAGGGCTCCTGTTCCGCCGCTTGCGGAAGCAATAGAACTACCAATATTCTGACCACATGGATCATCCGTTGACATAAATGTCGGATTACTTAAAATGGTTGGCTCGGTTAAACCCACAATGCTTACAATAGAACAACCCAGCGCGTCCGTTACTGTTACCGTATAATTTCCCGCGGGCAATCCTGTAATAACAGTTGCGCCGGAAACACCATTGCTCCAACTATAGGTTAAAGTTCCATTTGCACCCGATGCGGCAACTGTGGCTGAACCACTGTTATCATTATTGCAAACAAGGTTTGTACCGGCCATATTGCTTATCAAAGGAGCCGGATGATCAACGACAGAAACAACTGAAGTTTTTGCACATCCACTCGCATCGGTTACGGTAACTGTATATGAACCGGCAGAAAGGCCGTTGATAGCTTGTCCTGTGGCCCCGCCTGAACCAGACCATGAATAAGTCAGATTGCCTGTGCCCCCAGCTGCAGTAACAGCAGCACTTCCATTCGGAACTCCGCAAACAGGGTCAGCAAAGCTTGTCCCTACTGTAATGTCCGGCGGTTCAGTAACGGATGTGGCCTGAACGACCGTGCAATTATTCTTATCTGTTACAGTTAATGTGTATGTAGCAGGCGAAAGGCCTGTGATAGCCTGTGTTGTTCCTCCATTATTCCAACTATATGTGTAAGGCGTTACGCCTCCACCTACATTACTCACAACGGCACTACCTGTAACCGACCCAAAGCATAAAGGGTTAGTTGCCGTCATTGTGCCTTGTGATAACACAGGTGCAGGCGCAACAACTACAGTTGAGATATTTTTACATCCCGAATTATCTGTTACAGTGACTGCATAATTTCCAGCACTTAAACCTGTAACGATAGCAGTGGTTTGACCACCGGGATCCCAGCTGTATGTATATGGGCCATTACCGCCAGCTGCCGTTACAGTAGCCTGTCCTAACCCCGTACAGGTCGTGTCCACGGCCATAACAAGGGTCGGAGCTCCCGTATCCGTTACGATCACAGAAGTAGTTTCAACACAACCAAAAGAGTCGTTTATTGTAACAGTGTATGTTCCTGCCGACAATCCATAAGCATACGCGGAAGACCCCCCTGAGCCCCATACACCTGAAGACCATGAATATGTTAAAGAAGAGGAATTCATATATGCTATCGCCGCTCCATCATTATTCCCGCATGTAGCTGGAAATTGATTGGCACTTGAAATTAACGTAGGCGGATCAAATAATGTAACGGACTTAGTACTTGTACATCCTTTGGCATCTGTTACAGTAACCGAATACGTTGATGCAGCTAAACCTGTTGCATTGGCAGAACTTTGTCCATCACTCCATTGATAGGTATATGGCACAGTGCCGCTACTAACGCTGTTAACCGTCAGCGAGCCTGTACTGTCTCCGTTACATACAGGCATAGTACTTCCTGTAATAAAGTCCAGGTGCGGCTCAGTAATAATTACCTGGTTAATATACACGCACCCGTTCTGATCAGTAATTGTAACCGTATAAGTACCTGCAGTAAGTCCGCCAATTGTATCATTACTCCAGCCCGTATCCCAGCTATACGTATATGGTGCAACACCACCGGAACCTATCACCCGGGCGGTGCCATTATTCTCTTCGTAACAAATAACATCATTGATAACTGCCGTACCGGATACTAATCCTCCGCTATTAGTAATGTTTACACTTTCTGTTTCTGTACATCCTCCGCTATCCATAACCGTAACCGTGTAAGCCCCCGACAAGAGGCCTGTAGCTGTTTGTGTAGTCTGCCCTGAAGGCATCCAGGAATAAGTGAAAGCCGAACCATTCCCTCCACTTGGGTTCGCCGTTGCGTCTCCGGAGCCTGGACAGGCCGCATTATTCTGGCTCATGGCTATACTGATTATACCCGTTGCCTGAACAGTTACAGTGTCAGATTGAATGCAGCCCGTGGAAATATTTCTTACCGTTACCGTATATGTTCCGGCCGACAAGCCATAAGCAGAAACAGATCCGCCTGCTGTACCAGACCCGCCTGTCGGTGACCAGCTATAATTTGCAGAAAATGATGAACTGAATGATATAGATGCTGTACCATTTGAGCTCCCGCATGTTTCGGGCGACGAATAATGCGTTGAGAATAATGAAGGCCTTTGCTTTACTTCCACTGTCTGACTGGTACTACAACCATTGGCCCCTGTAACTGTAACTGTATATACTGCAGCACTAAGACCTGTTATTGTCACATCTGTCCGTCCGTCGTTCCAGCTGTATGTATATGGCGATATACCATACATTACATTAACAACCGTAGCACCACCTGTTGACGCATTATAACATACAGGAGTAGTACTAACGGGCTGCGCCTGAATGTATAACGCCGGAGGTTCAGTTACTGAAGCTTGTGTTGCATAACTACATCCTCCCGAATCTGTTATTGTTAAGGTATATGATCCTGCAGCAAGTCCTGATGCAGTTGCAGCGCTCTGCCCGTTACTCCAGTTATAAGACAATGGGTTTGTTCCTCCTGTTGAAGTAACAGCAATACTTCCGTCACCAGAACCATAACAGGAACCATTTGTAATGCTTAACGCAGCGGAGATCAATGTTTGCTGTTTGATCGCAACTGTTGAAAGAGCGCAATAACCATTATTATCAGTAACTGTTACCGTATAAACGCCACCGGTCAGGCTGGTAGCTGTTTGTGCTGACTGCCCGTTGCTCCAGGTATATGTAAGGATACCTGTTCCACCTGTGGCAGTTACAACAGCGGCACCCGGTTGGGCACACAAAGCATCTGTAACATTAATGGAAACGGAACTTCCTCCCCCGACGGTTATTGAAGCCGTATTGGAATAATGACAGTTGGTGGTATATGTAACCGTATAATTTCCCGCACATAATCCGGTTGCAGATTGTGTAGTTTGTCCGCCCGGGTCGGACCACAGGTATTTATAATCCGATGCAGCGCCGCAGCTATTTGCAACAACAGCTGTACCATTACAGGTACTGCAATCAGTAGCAGGTGTAGCAGTAATAACGGTATGATTACTGTCCGGAACAAATATCTGTGAAACAAATGCCTTGCCGCTGGCATATAACTTATTCCCGGGAGCTAATTTCAGGTCGTAGCATACATTAGGGATATTGTATGTCGACGTCAGGTTAAGCAATGAATCGTATTTCTTTATCACGGTACCGGCTCCCGCGTAAACATTATCACAGCCGTCCACACTGAGCCCACCGGTAGCGAACATTATCCCGCCGGTATTTACCTGGGATACAAAAACCCCGGTATACTTATTCCACTTCTTAAGCAAATTGCCATCATAAGTATACACATACTTATTACTGCAAGCCATCCCGTTAAAACCATTGGAAGTACTTGGGTAATAGCTTACGCTGGCTACTTCTTTAAACGTATGTCCATCAGGAACTGCGAAAGAAACGGGAATAAGATTGGGGATAGGACATTTCGACATGATATTGTCAAATCCGCCCAGTGAATTTACCGCGGAGGCCATATAATAAAAACCTCCGTCAGGATCAGTGGTAAGCAGAGCCATGTCACGATAGGAGTCAGTTGCACCCAAAACATTTACCGGAGCAACCGGCGTCATTGTTGTATCCACCAACAGCGCCTGTGTTCCACCGGTTGTTCCGCCGCCTGCAATAATAATTTTATTAATGCACCTGTTGTATTCACAGCG
>JACPDY010000046.1:0-18753 GCA_016183775.1 Bacteroidota bacterium | reverse complement strand
TCACAGCGCCACATTTCATTCATCTGGCTGCTCATCGGATAGCTACCGGTCTGTGTTCCGAGTGTATTTATTTTTAAAATGACAGGAGGCGATGCCGTGTTAAATGCTTCTATTATATAACTTGTACCCGATACTTCATCAACAGTAAAATCGGCATAATACCCGCGGCCAAAAGTAAGCGGGCAATTATATGTCCATACTAAGGTACCGGCATTATCAAATTTTGCAAGCTGAAACGGATTATAAGAACCATATATATATACATTCCCCGCCAGATCATAATTTATGTCATAAGCTCCATTAGTGGTAAATGTCGGGGTTGATACCCAGGGATCAATAATGGTTGTTAGTTGTCGGTTGGAAGTTGAATGGCGCTGACTTTCACTTAAGTTTAAGGAAAATGAAATTGTATTGTCTTTTAATTTATATGCTGAGCGGATAGTTTCACCGCCTGCGTAATAACTAACAGGCGCATGATCAATAAATTCACCGAATTCAGAAGTTATCGTAATATTACCTGCTTCATCATATTTCAGACTCCTGGCATTTTTGTATCGCATCTTTACAATAGAGGGGTCCGCTCCCGGATGTAAAATGAGATTGTACTTTATCCCGCCCTTCTCCGGCAGCAGGTACTCCACATCAATATTCGGGTACAGACCTTTGCATGTGATCTTTTTGTAAGCTTTTGCCTTTATTCCCGTTTTTACATAATCGCGTAATGATGAATAGGTATAATAAAATTTCTGCTCCTGTTCCGTGGCGAAAACAGCTGACGAACTGGCTCCTACCCACTCCATCTCTAATAAATTTATTGTCGGACCCTTTTGCCCGCTACTTTCTTCTGATTCACCATAATGCTCCATCGCTTCCCGCTCGGCCTCATTCTCCTTTTCATTGCCTTCGTACTCATCATGCCTGTATACTATGCCATGAGCAGATATATAAATATCTAACCCATTAACACGCGTACCATATCCAGCAAGGGGAATACTCCTATTGCCTGAATTAAACTGGCCGATATTTTCAATAAAAACCTTTTGTTCAAACGGACGGCTTGTCCAATCCGGAGCATGATTATTACCGGCATGTAAGGAAACTGCCAGTATGAGCAAACAAAGAGTAAAAAATGCAGCGTAACTATTTTTCATTCCCGGAATTAAGAAACTGTGTAAAATTTATCTATTTGAAATGTCTTATGTCGCCCCTACAGGGCTTTAAAAATTATTTGTTATTTTTTTACTACCAAGATTCCATCCCTACGGGATTTTAATAGCTCCGTTAGGAGCGAAATCTTGGTAGAAAATTAAAGCCCAATGATTCGAAGCCCCATCGGGGCGACATAACATTTATTTTATATGAAATTTAAACAGTCTCTAAATCTCTTTTTTAACGAATTTTTTTGCTGAATGTTTCGCTTTCCTGCTATTCATATGCAAGGACAGCTTTTTTTGGATACCCGGCCAAAAGCCAGTTGAGCCTGAATCCGGTTGGATTACCCGTTGTTACAGGATTGCCAAGATTATCAACTCCATAAGTAATTGTAATGGGCGAAGGTATACCATGTATGATCTTTGTTCCGCTCAGAGGTTTTAATAAAAAACCGGATCCTGAAATAATATATTCAACCGAAGATGTTGCTTCAGTATAAAATGGAGATTCGGAACGGGCCGTTCCCCATGACACTACATTATTTATTCCGTTCAATGTAGTATCACCCTTAATGGAAACAACAACACTGGTGTCTTTCAGGCTGAAGGTCCTTGTCCGGTTAAAATTCCATGGCCATGTCTGGATCTTGGCTACATGATCATCATGCGTAAAATTAAGTTGCGCCCTCACTTTGTCGGTCAGAATATTTCCCGGAACGAGTGTCGAGTCTGCAATATTACCCAACGTACCACCACTTGTGTTTGTAATTGTACATGTGCCATTCAGCCAGATTGATTTATTCGCTTTTAAAAGGTAAACCACTTCATACTGATCAAACGTAAGCACTATTGTTGTTCCTTTGGTTTTCCAGGGCACCACTTTGCCGCTATCCATTTCAAATTGTACGTAAACAATTCCGTGGCGCCCTTTGGTTTTCTCCAGGTTCTGTCCGTAGTATGTGATCTTTACAATGCCAGATGCAAGCTGATTGGTATCGATACCGCCTCCGACAATTGTAGTATATAAAATATTTCCGGCCATTTTTCCATTTGTGGTAGGTGTAATGGAAGACGCTTTAATAACCTCATTAAGCACTTGTTCAAATACATTACTGATCTCCACTTCATCAGCTCCTACAACCGTTTGCAATGCGGAATCATCATGAATGTTTGTCAATGTATGGGTCGACTCCTTCCTGCAACTTACTAAACTTAAGAAGGCAAACAGTATAAGTCCGGCATACAGCGATATGGTATTGTTTTCTCTCATTCTACTGAAGTTGACTGTATAATAAATTTCTCTTTACCTATCAACGCTCCTTCGCTATATAAACTTAAAAAATAAAATCCATTGGCCCTGTCAGACAGATCGACAGCGGTATTTGTGCTGCCGGGTTTTCCTGCATATACCACATTCCCCAGCACATCAAAAATTCTGGCTTCACAACTTGCCGCCAATTGTTTATCATCGATTTGAATGGTAAAATTTCCAGTACCGGGGTTGGGATAAATACCAAAGTTATCGGATCGAACCGCATCGGCAATATCTGTGCAAATATTCACCACCACCACAAATGGCCTTGTGTTTGTCAGGGCAGGAAAATTTTTATCTGCTGCTTTAATATTCAGCACATGAACCCCTGCATCGCCGGCCGTGGGAGTTATTTTAACTTTTATTGTTCCAATGCTGTTTGTCGCGGTAGTTGTATCAATAACAGAAAACCCTGTGAAGCCCGGCGAAGCTGCTGAAAGCACACCTCTTTGACCCTGCTGGGAATACAAAAACGAAGTGCTTAAAGTTACAGAGCTACCTACGCAAAGTGTAATCGTATCGCATGTTTGCCCGTCTTTTATCATTACAGGCGGTATACGATTAGCTGTTACACATGTATTAAAAATAAGTGATTTCTTATCCAGCCACGAAACTCCATTATAGCAGTGCCGCCAAATCCGCCAAATCCGCCTGATGCATCAGAAGTAGCCCATCCCATTTCCTTATAGCAAAACGAAACATTAGTTCCAGCCGGCAATATCGGATCGTTACCATCGGTAATGATCAACTGGTATGAATCCCATACATCGCAATCAAATGATTCATATGGTACGTCATCCCATTTCACGATCATATGAGTGGGAGTGATTTTATAATACACCAATGCATTGCGGCCAAAATGGTTTGGAGGTATCCTTGTATCAACGTTTGAATAAAATGGGGCGAGCATAGCTGTATCTTTTCCAGGAGGATTGCCTGTTCCCGGCACATAATTAAAGATCGGCTTAACAACCGTTAAATTACCATTGTTACTTATAAAAACCGTATCATAATTCCGACCATAAAAACAAAATTCAAAAGGAAGTTTTATTGGCTTCGTAACACCATCGTCATTCCTGTAGTCGGGAGCCACACCCTGATCTTTCAAGGCGTAACCTTCAGTTAATTCAGCGATACTGTAAGTGCTGTCCAAAGGAATATAACACTCGCACGTGCCCTGTGAATACAGGCCTGTGGCAAATAAAATAAATCCTATTAATGCAGGAAGATAAATTCCTGAAGAGAAAGATTTATCAAAAATTTGCCAAAAAAGGAATTTGTATTTTTTTACCATCGAATCAAATATCCAATTGGATCCTTACAACAACCCTTTAAGTTAGTGAAAAAAAGCGGAAAATCCTACATTTTCTGATAAAATAAGGACTTCGTCCTAAAATTTTGCACCTATTCCAAGATAGAAACTACGTGATATTGCCGGAATAATACCCGGCCCGGGATATTCATCGGTTCTTAAAGTGAAATATTTAGCATCCAATAGATTGCTTATTCCAAACCTAACATTGTAATTCTTTATCCTTATCCTCGCGGACCAATCAAGAACCTGGTAAGCAGGGATCAAACCAACAATAGAATTGGCGCTCAGTACAGTATTATTTGCATCCGCATATGAATCACTTAAATAGCTCATTAAAAAAGTGGTTGAAAAGGATTTGATCGAATAATTTATTCCGAAACGATCAATATGCCTGGGGGCCATCTCTTCCCAGTTTCCTTTGTATGGACCCTCAACATACCTTGCATCGATATAAGAATAAGAATTAAAAAAGCTGATATTCCCAATCCTTGATCTGAATGGATTCAGTTCAATATATGTTTCAATTCCCTGATGCACACTGTTCGCAATATTTGTCCGATAGGAATACGGATTCCCATATATATCTGTGCGTTTCTCAATTCCAATCTCATCATTAAACACCATATAGAAGAATCCAATGTCAAAATCGAGAAACTCCTTCACCTTGCCTCTCCAGCCTATGTCAGCATTATAGCCGGAAACATCTTTCAGATCCGGATCAATTTCTGAAGCAACGCCGAGCGGCTTTAAGTTGGAATACGTTACAGGTTCGTAGGATTCCGAGATATTCGCATAAATATCGGTAGTACCGCTTGTTTTCAGTTGAACCCCAATGCCGGCGAGCGGAAGTTTCCAGTACTGAACAAGATCCGAATTTACAATTGTCCCTGTGCCACCATCGGTAACATAACCCTTCGAGGTTGTTTTGATGTATTCGAACCGAAACCCGGGCGTAACAGATAAACGCTTCCCAATATGAAAAGTATGCTCAATAAACGGCGCACAATTTATCGTAGTAAAATCAAGTATCTCTCTCCAGGTCCCGTTGTAAAGATTCACATCAAAGTCAATCCCCTTTGAACCCGGCCCACCTCCATATCTCATCATTTCCCCATAGAAAAACCGCACTCCCGCGGCAACCGTTTGACCAACCCCTTTAATACTGTAATGAGTAAGTACACGTAATTCATTTGTTGAATTTGAAAAAACTCTTTTCTGCACCTCACGCGGCGTGTAGTCATTATATACAGGACTTATCGTATCCGGGAACTGCGGGCCGCCCTCCCTTTTCCACACCAGTTCACGGGAGCTGATACCTAAGGCAGACTTAAATGTGAACAGCGTCCGTTCGGAAACTTTATATTCTGCGGTAAGGGTCAGAATATTCCATGGACTGTTTATCCAGTTCCGATGCCTGTATGATTGTTGGGGATCCTGTTCAAATTGTGCATCCGATAACCCACCGGCCATATGTATCTTATTCCTTAATAGTGTATACTCTAAGCCCATCTTAAACTTTTCGGTGGGACGATATTCGACTTTGGCAAATCCTGTTATTTGCCTGAAGTCCGAGTTCTCTCTCCAGCCCTCAGCCGACTTTAATTGAACAAAAGTGTAATAACTTATTTTTTTATATGTCCCGCCGATCGCATTGAATGAATTGGTGAAATCAAAACTACCTATAGTTTGCTGTGTAGTACATTCAAGCGTTTTATCTTTCGGAGCATCTTTAATAATAAAATTGATCACCCCGCCAAACTGAGGTCCGAATTGTAATGAGGATGCACCTCTGATCACTTCAACACGCTCTACTGTTTCCAAGGGTGGCAAATAATAGGACTCCGGGTAACCATACAGATCTGCCGCAATGTTATATCCGTTCTGGCGGGTTTGAACTTCCTGTGATTGGGTTGGCCTCAACCCCCTGAAAGCAATACCATTTGCCGGAAAACCACCCCCTTCCGTTTCCGAATAATTAGCTCCGGGAATACGCCCCAGCACTTCGCGGGGATTATTCTGAGCCGTGTTGGCGTCGAGTTTATCAAGAACAATGACCTCTGTTTTTTTGCCGGAATAACTTACACCATCGTGAACTTCATTCAGGTGGCCCATACCGTTGGTGCTTACAGTTCCGAAAACCACAACTTCTTTCAGCTGACCAACCTTCTGGCTCAAGCGGAGGTTTAACTCCTGCGTTTGGTTTTCGATGATTGTAACATTACTTAACACCGGCTTGAATCCAACAAGAGTTACAATAACGGAGTAACTACCTGGCCGAACATCATCAAACCGGAAGTTACCGCCGGCATCTGTTGAGGTAACATATTTTGTATCCTGCAATAAAACGCTGGCCTGCTCAACGGGGCTTCCTATACTGTCTCTCACTGTTCCTTTTAATTTTCCTGATTGCGCAATGACAACACCTGTATAGAACACAATGAGGCAAATAAGAAAATATTGATTGACTATTTTAAGCTGCGGGGTCAATTCTGCTGATTTTATTTTACCAAAAACAAACGGGCGATATCCTTTATAGAAATATTTCTACTATGAACCAAAGTTATACAAAATTGGCAGGAAAGTAAACTGCCGGAAAATCTCAAAATTTTACCTGCAGGGTAATGAAATAATTTATCCCGTCAGAGGGAATGATACCAGGCCCGGGATACCCATCGGCACGCCGGGTAAAATAAATACTATTTGTAATGTTACTTATACCCGCGGCAATAGCAAATATTTTGTAGGAGTAATCAACTGCAATATCCATTACGTAATAAGCGGGAACAAAACCATATATAGCGTTATTCGTATATACCGAATTTGTCGCATCGGTAAATTGCTCGCTCACGTAGGAGAACTGCAGGGTTGAAGCAAATTTTTTCTTTTTAAATGTAATGCCCGACCGGAGTATATAATTAGGAACCATTTCTACCTTTTTATTATCGATAGCTGTCTCCTTGCTATTAATATATTTTGCATCGATCATTGAAAAATTTGAGAATACAGAAAGCTTGGCTGAGGCACTCCTCTTTATCAGTTTAAGTATATCAAGCTCTGCAAACGATTCAACACCTATGTTTCTTGAATCGGCAATATTGGTTCTGAAACGATAGGTATTGAATGTAACGGGATCGTTCTTCAATACTGATCCGATCCGATCGTTATAATGAATTATAAAAGCCGACAGATCATAATTGAATAGTTCAGAAACAGAGCCTCGTATCCCGGCATCCGCTGTATAACCGCTCTCATCTTTCAACTGTTGATCGACTTTAACATTCGGATTGGCAATACGCATTTCACTGTATGTTATACTCCTGTAATTCTGCGAAATATTGGTATAGCATTCCAGTTTATCATTTGGCTTGTAACTTGTACCCAGTCCTGCCAAAAGAAACGAACGACTGTTGAGCTGATTCTCATTTATTTTTTCTTTGTAAATAATATTTCCGGCCAGGTCCCTGTTGATCAGGTTATAATATCCGTTTGCTTCCATTGCAATATTTTCATAACGAACCCCTGGGGTCACGTTCCATTTAGCACTGAGCTGAAAAATGTTTTCAGCGAAAACAGCGATGTTCTGGCCCGGAAAACTGTATTCGGAATATTCACTTTTATCAATATTTATAAAAGTGAAATCTGATCGGTATCCTGTAGACCTGTCGTTGGCTATTCCCTGCGTACGCTCAGTGAGTCCTTTGTAATAACGCGCGCCTACAAGTAAAACGGAAGGGTTGTTTCTTGTAGCGTAGTGGTACATCATACGCAATTCATCTCCCCAGTTCTTGTACATGTCATCCAATAACTGGCGATCACCTAAAAAATCGATCTTATTCGGCGGGTCCAGCATACCCAAAGCGGAGCGACCTGCAAACAAACCAAACAAACGATTATTGAATTTGAACCTGTCTGACAAATTGTAATTCGCAACTACTGCTCCAAGGTTCCAGTTCACCTTGAACCAGTTTCTGCTGCGGATGGATTTCCTGGGATCATCCTTAAACTGAGTATCGGTCAATCCACCGGGCTGCTGGGCTATGTAATTCATGAAAGTGTATTCGGCGGAAATATTAAATTTTTCCGACAAGCGATAGTCGACCCTGCCATATGCATTATCCACATTGAATAACGAATTTTCACGCCAACCCTTACCCTGCTTGTGCTGGTAAAACATATAATAGCTGATCTTGTTTTTTGTGCCGCCAATACTGTTAAACGTATTGAAAAAACCAAAAGAGCCGAAAGTCTGACGTGATTCCACTTCAATTGGCTTTTGCGGATTACCCTTTTTCAATTTAAAATTAACCACTCCTCCGAATTGTGTTCCATATTGCAATGATGCCGCTCCCCGTACAATTTCTATCCTGTCGATCCCTTCTGCGGAAGGAGTATAATAGCTTTCGGGGTAACCCAAGGCATCAGCGCTCATGTCATAACCATTCTGGCGCGTATTAAAATTTGCCACCCTGTTCGGATTCAGGCCCCGGCCTCCAATGCCAAGCTGTATGCCTGCTCCATCACTTTCCCAAATATTTAATCCGGATATTTTTGAAAAGATCTGGCGACTGGCATTCGCGGCTTTATTACCCACGACATCATTCAGATCTATTACTTCATTTTTTTTACCCGCATATATTCCTCCATCATCAACCGACTTAAGATGTTTTACCCCAATAGATTTGTCATTATCGGAAGAAATGACCACATCACTCAACATTGTAAACGAATTTTCAAGGGCAAAATCAATTTTGAAGGTTTCATTCGCAACAATACGAATTTCCTTTCGCATTATTTTGCACCCTACACATGTCACGGCCAATTGATAGGTTCCGATGGGAATATCTGAGATTTTAAATTTCCCGTTCTCATCAGCAATCGTCTGAAGTAAGGTACCTTCAACGATCAGACTGGCAGCAGCCAAAGGCTTACCCTTGGATCTGACAATTCCCTCAACACTCCCTGTCTGAGAAAAAGCAAACGGGACAAAAAAGAAGACGAGAAGTGTTATAATACCGGACATGTACCTTGTTCCGAACATAATTCCGTTTTATTTTTTTGATAACTGATTTTCCGCGAAAGGAAGTATCCATTTTTTAGGAAGAAAGTTTTCCTTTTCCTTTGTCAGGTCAACTGTTTTGTCAATATATAAGCGACTACCACTTCCATTAAGCGTTACGTAACTTTCCACCCTTACCTCAGGATCTTTAATTCCTTTTTTTTTATACTCGCTTTCTATAAAGTGTGCGAACTGGAGTATCATATCCGGCTGGGTTGACATCATTTTTTCCTGCTGCCTGGTAAGATAATCTGAACTCATAACTTCGCACTGCCTGCCTGTTTCCGGATCCCGCACATAAAAAAATGCTGTGCCGGCCTTTTCCATCAGCATTACCCTCCATGAAAAACGATAGCCCTGCTCAGTCCAGAATAACTTACCGGGGTAAAGCAAATACCTGAAAGGCGAAGCCAGCTGAACAACGAAAAACAAGATTAAAAACGGAATGATAATTTTATTAAACCAATGGCTTGAAAAAAAATTCTGAACCTGATCCTGAAAAATCGTCTTATTCCTGCCCAGGTTTCGGATCTTATCAATAAGTGAAATGTGAAATGACTCAGGGAAAAACACGAGAGTAGCAAGAATCATTATGTAAGGGAACATGCCGATAGGAAACAATGCTGCGGTCATTACATGAAAGATCACAACAAAAAGGTAGGCCACTTTTCTTGTCCTGTTCATTAGTAAAAAAAAGGGAATTGTGAGATCATAGAAAGCGCCAAACCAGCTAAAAAGATAAGCTACCCATTCATAATCAAAATAGGCACCAATGATCGGAAAATCAGAATTAGCGGCCAACCATGTTTTTAGCGGCATTGCCCTGAAAAGCCAATCATAATTAAGTTTTGCAAGGCCGGCATAAAAATAAACCACTCCCAGTTGAACCCTGAATAAGCCGATCATCCAGCGGGGAATATGCGTTACCCTGAGGGATGGGTTTCTCACCACATCAAGCGAAAAGAACCGGTCAGCGGGGACAAGTATGAGCAAAAAACTCACAAGGCTGATAAAGTAATAATGATTAAGGTAATTTACCTTATCAATAAGTTCAACATAAGTAAACAAAATAAAAAATGCAATGGCAGCCAAACGATAAAAAAGTCCGAGCATGATGAATAAAGCAGCCAAACCCATGACAATAAAAACGGTATACATCCCGGCTTCACCAAGGGGTTTTACCCATTCAAAACCATAGTAGGAAAAATAATATTTGGGCATTACATATAACTCGTAAACCCAGCCCCGTGCTATGAAGCGGATAACACCGCCCAACATCATCATCCCGAAAATGACCCTGAACATTGCCAGCGGAGCAATGTGAACCTGGTCAGTTAAGTATCTTTTTATCTTTCCCATCAACACCAATTTCAATCGCCATCATTGTCCTGGTAAGTGATTAAAACACCCATTGCGGAGGTCATGTCTGTTTTTAAAAGCACCACCAATTGCTGAAGTTCGAGATAGGCCTGATCAACAACTGTGGGATTAGATATAATTGATTGTGATAAGGTTTCGGGGACGGCGGCAAGTTTTGCTTTCGCAGCAGTAAATTTATTTTTTATCACATCATTCAATGGGCCGGAAGGATGCTGCGCTTTCAAATGAATGATATAATCATCTAATCCAAGTCCATCAACATTCGAAATGCTACGACCCAAATAAATATTCTCAATGCTTTTTAAATGTTCCATTGCCAGGGTTAACGACTTAGTACTGTAAAATGCCTGCACTTTATCGGGCAAAGGTGTTCCCAATGATTTCTTGCCAAGGGGGATGCCGATCTCGGGATTTTTTAATAGTTCAAGGTCATAATTAAGCTGATTCACCAGCATGCCGATGGGACTGCCTACACTGCTTCCTGTGCTGCTTTTAAAGGTGGAAATATAATTCCCTCCGGATAAGCTCCATGCTGTATTTACAATATCGGTTTTCGATTTTAGTTCATTAACCAAAGCGGTCAGATACGTTTTTGTGTTCGCCGCATTGGCATCAGTAGTAAATTTAGCTAACACCGCATTATTGTTTTGAGTGCTTCCATACAACAAAAAATCAATGGCCGGAAATCCCTTCGCATCAAGATCGGCAGCGGTGGAAAGATTATAATCTCCTGCCGCAATTTTACTGTTTATCTGCAATGTGTCGCAGGGAAAAATGTTGAAATTGGCACGTATCAATTCGCTTTCTGCCGGTCCGAATTCAAATGCGGAGACCCATTGAAAAGAGGAATAGGCCTTCAGAAACCATATCTGCAGATTCGACAGATCGGTCAATGAAGGGGCTGCTACAAACAAATTGGAAAAATATTGAAGGCTATCGACAGATACTTTTAAATCGGCGTAAGCAGGGATGATCACATTTTCGCCAATATTTGCAAGCATTCCCGCTTTGTCAAAAGGTGTTTCAGGAGTAGGGTCGTCCTTTTTCTTTTTGCATTGCACAAATACCAATGCAATAGATGCCAGGCAAAGAATATATGTGAATTTTCGTTTTATCATCAAAGTAAGTTAATAAAATACGGTCGATTCAAAGACCGACCGTATTTTAACACTGATTTATTTTTGTACAGTATTAAAGCAAACTTGCATCTAAACTAAAAAGAAATGCCATTTTATTTATAGCGTTGTCTAGGTTTGTTGTAGTAAATGTATGAAGATTAACAGATCCTCCGGTTTCAAAATAGCTTTGCAGCAGATCAATATCGGAATCTGAAACGGTTTTTGTTGAATTATATTTGAACGCACGGATAAAGCCCACTGCCTCAGACAAATTATGGTTAACTGTTGCAGGTTCAATACCGATCTTTGATTTTGCGCTTTTCACATACGTAATAAAACGTGCAGCCACAACTTTTTCCCATGTCTTTACAACAATATCGCGGGCGGCATTCCGTCCGGCATCGTCTTTATTACTTATTGCCGCACGGCCTTTTAACCATGCATTCATTATAGTGGCATTAACCGTAGTAGTACCTACTAAAGAAATGCTAACCGAATTGCAATAACTTCCCCAATTTTTCAGTCCTGTTACATTTGTTGGAAAATCAACCGGAACACCAAAATAACCAAACGCTTCATCCCAAGCCTTTTCCTGTGCTGTTCTCCCGGCCGTTACAGTAGTATTATCAAAGGTGCTAATGTTATTTAAAATGGTGGTGGCCTGGTAATAGAAAACCCCCGCCATAATTCCCTTTTCAACAAATTCCTTATACTCAACTCCTGCTGTATCCACCAAAATATATCTTGTTCCCGATATCATTTTACCGGACACACCATTTGAGGCCGTTGTTGTGGTAGGACTTACAGCCGCGTTTTGGCTGGCAGTAACCGCATCGGTAAAGTTCGCTTCTATTTCCGCTTGTAAACCAAACGCATTTCCTGTTTTATCTTTCAATTGTATCCCGCTGGTATTAAGAGTGCCATCAGTAAATAGACTATTCACATTTGCATACATGTCTTTTAACTTTTGAGCGTCCAATATCGGAGCAACCGTATTGGAATGTGTTGTTTTTATATATGTTGTGATCTCAGCCAGCATTGCAAGACGCTGTGTGGAGGTTGTAAAATCAACCGAAGCAAAGTTGTATGTAGTTGGCACAGTGTAAGTTGTAGTTGTTGGAGTGGGCGTTGGATCAGCCGTTTTCTCCTTTTTACAGGAAAACAAAAATATGCCGGTTAATGATAATAATAGAGCTGCTTTTTTAAAATTTGTTTTCATTTTTTTATTTTTATATGTGTTTAATTTAGAATGATTTTAAATAACAAGGCAAAAATAGACCGATAAATAGAATGCAACAATACCCTAATAAGGGTATTTTGAAAAGCGGGCTGCAAATTTCAATCCCCATCAGGATCCTGGTCTATGGTTAATCCCATAGCCGAAGGCATATCGGTTTTAAGTAAAACGTATGCTTTTTGAATTTCAATATAGGCATTATCTACAACAGCAGAATTTGTAAGAATGGTGCCTGACAATGGATCAGGAATAAGTTGTAATTTATTTCCAACTAAAGTAAACTGTGCTTTAATAGCGTCCGAAAGCGATCCGCTTGTATACAACGGGTGAGCATCAAAGTAGGTAAGATAATCGTCGAATCCCTTCCCATCGTTTCCCAATCCGTCTTTGCCTGAGAAAAGATCTTCAATGGCTTTATAATGTTTTAAGGCCAGATCAACGGATATTTTGCTGTAATACGCTTCAACTTTTTCCGGCAGAGGAGTTCCAAGCGTTTTTTTACCCAAAGGAATTCCGATCTGTCCGTTCCTCAGCACATCCCAGTCAAAAACGATCTGGTTGACTAATACTCCAATTGAGCTTCCAACACCAGAGCCGGTATTGGCTGTAAAAGTATTGATGTAATTGCCTCCCGCAGTCCAGGCAGTATACACAGCATTTACTTTACTTTTAATTTCATTCATTAAGGCTATGATGTAATTTTTTCTATTTGTTGCCTTCGGGTCTGTTGTGTAGCTGAGAAGAATAGCATTAAAACTTGTGGCGGTTCCGAAAAAAAGATAATCCAAAGCAGGAAAGCCTTTTGAATCCCTGCTGGCAATGGTTGTAAGGTCATATGTGCCTGACGTAATATTTGAGTTAATCTTCACGGTGTCTGTGGGAAACGTATTCAGGTTGGCACGCAGCATTTCCTGTTCAGCCGGGCCAAATTCAAAAACAGAACATAATTGCCAGGCATGGTACGCTTCTATAAATGAATTTTGAACATTAACAAGGCTTGCGCTATCGCTGCTGCCGCTAAATGCCGTAACTGCAGTTTCCAATGCGGTAATTTTTGTTTTCAGCGATAAATAATTTGGGATAATGATGTTGTTGCCTATATTTTCCAACATTGCCTTTCGATCAAATTGATCTTTCAATTGGTCATCCTTGTCTTCCTTTTTGCAGGAGATGATCGATGCAACAATCAATACTAAAAACAGGAAAAGTATGTTATTTTGCTTTTTCATTTCAGACACGGTCAAAAAGCACTTTTTAAGCAAACCCTAACCGGAGAACAATAAATTTAGCATATTTAACTTACAAACGCAATAGTATGAATTTGATCCGCGAATTGCGCAAAACCGCTGAAATCAGCCAAATACAATGTCTACAAACACTACTCGAAAAATAATTACTGTTTATCTAAAAATTCATTTCTCAATATCGTATATTCGTTATACTCCAGATATTAATTAAAATGAATAGCATTGTTAATTGCTGCATTTTGTTTTTAGCAAGCCTGAGTGTTTTGGGTCAATTTTCGTGCAATAACAATAACGATACCGCAGATCCAGCAAATGTTTCCGTTTCACCGGCTTGCGATACTATCCTGAACCCGGTTCAGGCGCTTGGCAAAAAATTATTTTTTGATATAAACCTTTCCAATCCACCCGGACAATCCTGCGCAAGCTGTCATTCATCAGGTAAAGCGTTTGTCGACCCCGGAACCCTGCCGGTATCTGCAGGTGCCATCAAAACATTGTTTGGAAACCGGAATGCTCCCACAGTTGCTTACGCGGCTTTCACGCCCCGCTTTCACTATGACTCAACGGAACAGGCTTATATCGGCGGATTATTTTGGGACGGAAGAGCAGCTACACTTTCCGAACAGGCTATGCAGCCACTGCTGAATCACCTGGAAATGAACAATACAAAACAAGCCGTTATTGAGCATATTAAAAGATCCGATTACAAAGATCTGTTTCTTTCGATCTACGGGAACAATTCACTTGATGACGTGAATAAGGCATTTGAATATACTGCGGATGCCATAGAAGAATACGAGGAAACCAAAGAAGTAAGTCCTTTCACCTCGAAGTTTGACTATTATTTAAAGGGAAAAGCAGTGCTCACTGAACAGGAAACACGGGGATTAAAACTGTTTGAAGATTCAACCAAAGGAAACTGCGCCGCATGTCATTCCTCAAAGCCTGCCAGGTACACCTACGCGATCTTATTTACCGATTTTACTTACGACAACATTGGTCTGCCTGCAAACCCTGAAGTAATAAAATTGTGCAAAGACAGCGGCATGTGCGACTTGGGCTTAGGTGCCATTTTAAAACAAAAATCCGAAAACGGAAAATTTAAAGTACCCACTTTGCGAAATATTGCGATCACCGCACCTTACTTTCACAACGGAGTTATAAAAACGCTCGAAGAAACTGTCAGGTTTTATAATGAACGGGATTCCGGAAAATTTGGACCACCGGAAGTTTCGGAAAATGTTAACAAGGATGAGCTGGGCGATCTTAAATTAACCGAACAGGAAATAAAAGACATTGTGGCTTTTATGAAAACGCTTACAGATGGATATAAACCATAGCGTGTAAATCCGAATTTTTTTTCCAAAACAAAACTTGTAGCTCCGATAGGTCGTCCCGCCTCCTTTCAATAATTACATGCGAAATTTAAGGTATATTTATACCACAGGCCTGGTGCTTTTTATAATGAATGTAAAAAAATAAATATGCTCATTTGGGAAAAACATAAAGCCAGGTGGACACTGCTGTATTTTGTACCCATCGTTTTATTTGCGGCGGCATTCTATTTGCATTTTATCGACCTGTCCGGGAAAGATTTTCTGATACCGGCATTGTGGGGTTTATGGATGCCCTGGTTTAACGGGCAGAGCACCTTCTTTAAAAATAATGTCAAATTTATTTTCCGGAGCTTTAATGAAAAACCCTATGTGCCGCTGGGTATTTCCATACTTCACGGAACTATTTGGAGTATTGCCATTCATCTTTTTGATCATCCGTTGCTGCGAATCATTTTCTTTACCGGATCATTTTTTATTTACGATTATTTCCTGCTCAAACATAAACTGTTGCAGATATTCAGCTTGCCTTTCAATATCCTTCAGGACGGAATAATTACCAAACTGCTTGCTTTCGGCATTCTCTGGTGGGGCTATTTATCAATTGGCCTTACTGTCATCAATATTTTTGTTGCCGACACGCCATCAAATATTTTGTTGTTCACATTTCTGCTAATTGCTCCTATGCAATTATTTATATTGCTCTTTCAGTACAGAAAGCCCATTACACTGAACATTAAAAAGGTGGCAGTTATAGGAGCCGGGTGGAACGGAATATATGCGGGCAAGTGGTTAAAAGAGTCGGGGATAGAAGTGAAATTATTTGAACAGACTCCGGCCCCCGGCGGAATATGGAAATTTGACAGCAACAGGAAGGTAGGAGTTGCTGAACGGGCCTATGCGTCTTCCTCTAAAAATTACCTGCACGCTTCTGATCATCCTATACCTAAGGAATCCGTTTACTTTCCTCATCGCCGGTATATATTGGATTTTATCGGGACGTATATTGACAAATATAAATTGTCGGAAAACATTCATTACAATACTGTTATTGAAAAAGCTTTTAAAAAAGGAGATAAATGGGTTGTGACAGGCCGTAAAGATGGTTTAGAGTTCAGTGAAGAATTCGACGCGATCGTTGGAGCCGCGGGCGCAAATCAAAAAGCGAAACCTATTGGTTTTGCAAGCAAGTATGAACATTTCACCGGAAAAGTAATTCACAGTTCGGAATATAAAAATTCAGGCATACTTGCCAATTACGGATCTGTAGCGGTTGTCGGGCTTGGTGAAAGCGGTGCGGACATCGCGCACGAGTGTGCTGAGGTTATCGGCAAAAAAGTGTATTGGGGCGGCAGCGATTCGCAATGGTTCGCGGGAAAACTGATCGGCGGGAACTCGGCCGCTGACGAATTTATGGTACCGGGGATAAGGGCCATCATGTCAAACTTCTTAATGTTTGAAGATCTTGGAAGAGCTTATGTGGGTAAAATAATCGGGTTTGTTTGGGGAATTGGCGGAAGCGGTGTTAAAGAGTGGGCGCCTAAACATACGTGGATGACCGACTTTGTAACAAAGTCGATGAATGGAATTATTGACGTACATGATGGAAAAATAACCCCTTTCGGCAGAATTAAAAAAATAGAAGGAGATTCAATTTATTCGGAGGAAGGAAAAAAAATATGCGTCGACCTTATTATTGACTGTTCAGGCTATATACCAAACTATTCGTTCCTCGAAAAGGGTTTTGACATCTGGAAAACATACGATATGGTCTTCGACCATAATGATCCTACACTTGCTTTTGTTGGTACAGCGCGGCCTATTTTAGGTTCCATCCCGGGAATGGGTGAGCTTCAGGCCAGGTGGCTGGCATCGGTTTACAGCGGACGAATTTCGCTTCCGAGTAAAGAACAACAGATCATTGAAACTTTTTACAATAAAGAAATTCATGCCCGGAGGTTTCCCGGCTCCGCGAAACGTCCAACCCTGGTTGACCATGAATTTTATGCCACTAAACTTGCGGCAAAAATGCGCATAGCAGTTCCGTGGCTTTACCTTTTCTTTTTCCGGCCTTCTTTATTCAGATTATTATTGAATGCGCCATGGATGCCTTTTAAATACAATCTCAAAGAGGAACATTCGAGGGAAGAAGCAATAAAAAACATTCAGTTAAATATGCCGTCGAAAACTGTTCCTTTTTATCAATTCATAAGTACGTTCAAACTTCATGGTGTGTATATGGGCATGATCGCTGCTGCGTTGGCATTGGGCATAGTACTTTATATTCCTTATTATATTATAGCAGTTGTCTTCGGCGTTTGGCTGCTGAAAAACATATTGGATCATTATATTGATAAGTATTTATTATTCCCTGTAAACGGAGTGTTAACGGCATCCCGTACAGCCTGGCTGGAAAGATCATTACCCATCATGCGCGGCGGCTTTATTCTATATACATCCCTTCTTGCTTTAGGAACAGGGCTCACAATTTACCTTCTCTATCATGGTTATGGCGGATACAGGGAATTAATGCTTTTGCTGGCAGGTTACCTGATCTCCACTATCGGGATCGAAATTGGCATACACAGGTATTTCACACATCAAACCTTTAAAGCGAACAAACTATTACAGGCCATCCTCGCGCTTTTCGCGGCCATATCCGGAGCCGGACCAATACTATATTGGGCTTCTATACATAAATCACATCACAAATATGCCGATCACGAGAACGATCCTCACTCACCTGTTTTCGAAAGCGCGAAAAACAAAAATGCGCTCATGAAATTTTTACATGCCCATTTCCTCTGGATATATTCAACGAGGGAATCAACAAAAAATTCGGGCTGGATAAATAATGTTAAACGTTTAGCGGAAAACCGTATAGTTGTATTTTTTGATTCCACCTACCTCATCTGGCTCGCAGGTGGAATTATTCTTCCCGGATTGATAAACGGCCTTATCACGAAAACATGGATGGGTGTATTATTAGGCGTGCTGTGGGGCGGATTATTCCGGCTGTTTATTGTTGCTAATTTTTCATGGATAATTAATTCTGTATGCCACGTTATAGGAAGCCGGCCGTTCAAAGATCAAACCAATAACAGCCGCAACAATGTCCTACTGGCTATTCCTACATTGGGCGAAAGCTATCACAACAACCATCATGCCTTCCCTACATCTGCGAACCTCGGATTCAAATGGTGGCAATTCGATCCCGGCTTCTGGATCATTAAGTTTTTTAAATTATTGGGCTGGGTATCGGAAATAAATAAACCATCTCAGGAAGATATCAGGATAAGGATGAAGTAATACCGCAGACCATTTCATATAGCGGATGGTACCGGTATCTATTTGCTGCATTTATTTGTTGACAATAAACTTATCGTTCAACACTTTGCTTCCACTGTGTATTTCAATAAAATACATTCCATTAATGAAATCAGTTGTTTCTATTATTATATCGGGATTTCCTGTAATCTCTTCGGTCAATAAATCGCAATAAAATTTTCTGTTTCAAAACGCTCCGATTGTTAATAACCGGAGCTTTTTTGTTGATACTGGTTATATTTTTGCTTTTCAGGCAATAGTGTTTTAATGCAGCGT
>JACPDY010000045.1 GCA_016183775.1 Bacteroidota bacterium | reverse complement strand
GTAATATGTTCTGAAGATCAGAATTTTTTGGACCATCATGGTTTTGATATGGATGCCATTGAAAAAGCTGTAAAACATAATAAAAAACATAAACGAAAAAGAGGTGCCAGTACAATTAGCCAGCAAACAGCAAAAAATGTTTTTCTGTGGCCCGGTCGAAGCTGGATTCGTAAGGGCTTTGAAGTGTACTTTACTTTCCTGATAGAGCTTTGCTGGAGCAAAGAGCGCATTATGGAAGTATACCTGAATGTAATTGAAATGGGTAATGGCATTTATGGTGCGGAAGCAGCAGCCAAAACTTTTTTTCATAAACCGGCCAAAAGCCTTACTAGCTCACAATCCGCATTGATAGCAGCAGTTTTGCCTAACCCAAGAAAATTTTCAGTAGCACACCCAAGCGGTTATGTTGTTTCTCGTCAGCAATGGGTGCTTCAGCAAATGGGTTTTTGGGGAGGGGTGTTGAAGTATTAATAAAAGGGGGTGATCGGTAATCGGTACCCGGTTGGATTCTGTTTTAGCAGCGATTTTTTGTTACTGATCACTGATACCTTTTTTACCGATCACCATCTTCGTATGCGGTATCCCATCCTCCAGGTATTCCTCTCCCGTGGATATGAAACCAAATGATCTGTAGAATTTAACCAGATAAGTTTGAGCGCTGATCTTTACAGGCACATTACCGAATAAAATTTTGATCTGTTCAAGGCTTTTATCCATCAATAATTTTCCCATTCCTGTTTTGCGCACAAGCGGCGAAGTAACAACCCTGCCAATAGCGGCATAACCGGTGTAACTTAATCCTTCCGGCAATAAACGTGAGTAGGCTATCAGTTGTTTGTTGTTATAGAACATCAGGTGGTAGCTTTGCTGATCTTTGCCATCGGCATCCTGGTAAGGACAATTTTGTTCTACACAAAAAACTTCAATGCGAAGTTTAAAGATGTCGTAAAGCTCGGTTGTAGTAAGCTCGTTAAAGTGTTTAGAGATAATTGCAGGGGTATCCATCATAATGCTTTAATAGGCCCCGTTTTGCTTGCGGATAAACCATTCCAGGCTAAGAATAGCAAACAAAGCGAAAAACAACCATTTCAGGTTAATAAGGTCGGTCAGTTTTTTTTCAGAATAAACAACTGTTTTTATGTCTTCGCGTTGCTGGAGTATTGTATTTAATTTACCGAGCTCGTTCGGATAAATCATTTCTCCTCCATGCTTTTTGGCCATGTTGAACAATAAATGATGATCGGCAATGGTATTCACCGTTTCAACCTGCTGCGCAGTAACGCTAAACTCTCCATTCTGCCGGTACTGTTTGTCGCCAACCTTTACTTTGGCTTCGTACCTGTACTGGCCAACCGGCAGCATACCTGCATTTAAATGGTAGGCGTTAGCTGTTTTGCTGAAAACAAATGGGAATTTTTTATTATCACTGTTAATAATATTGATTTCAACATCGGGTTCATTGATCAGTTCGTAACTCGCATTATAAACTTCCGCGTCAAATTCAATCGCGTCGTTCTCGTAAAAATTATTTTTTTGGAAGATCCGGAAAAAGCTTTTATCCACCTTGGTGGACAAGTACTGAATTGTTTTTGTAATAAGTTCATTGAATAATTTATGCGAGCCGTTTTCGGCGTAATCACGCATTCTCCACTTCCAAAGACCATCCCCTATGAACAGTGCCGTTTTCCGATCTCCATTCGGATCAAAGATCATAAGAGGCGTTTGTGTTTCAATAATTCCTATTTTCTGGTATAACAGCACATTTGCAGATGTACCTGTTCTGTAATTGCCAAACGGAGATTGTACGGCGGGCATGTTTTTGATTAAATTCCTTAACTCATCACTTACGGTAAACAGCGGAAACGATGTTGTCATGACCGCTTCTACCTCATTTATTTTATTACTCATCCCATTCATGTTTACACCTAATGAAAGGGTTGGGGGCGGTGTTCCGATATACCACACGGGCACTTCACTGTTTCTGATATCAGTGATGATCTTACTTACCGCGTTTACCTGGTGTAAAATAACAAGGCTGTATTTTTTGACCGGTTGGTTGAAATTATCAGCTAGGGAAGTCTCCACTTCATAATTCTGGTTATTCTCAATGGCATCTTTTATTGCGGCAATGTCAGGATGAGGGGCATTGGCAACAAGTAATATTTTCTCACGGCCATCACGTACATCAATAAAGAAATCCTGTTCATTGTTAGCTGTACTGGATTCTCCAGGTAATGCCGTAAGTTTTATGTGATATCGCTGTATGCCTGATTCTTTGGCATCGAGTATTAACGTTACTGTGGAATTGAAACTGTTGTTACTGATAAAGATCTGCTGACTGAAAAGTTTTTCATCCTTCTTACTTACGGTAAGTTCAGTTGTCAATCCTTTCAGCCTGTGCGCGCTTATAACAATCTGAACAGGAAATTTATTTCCCAGGTAAGCAAAACGGTTATGCGCCACCTTGGCGATAGCCGCGTCTTTTCGTATTGTCGTATCGCCCATCGCTATTGTATAGACAGGAGCTTTTAAGCTGAACGAAGTATATTCAGGATTATAGCCTTTATTATATAATCCGTCCGAGGCAATTACAATTGCGCCGACATTACGCCCGCTGTACCTGGTTTCTAATTCATCAAACAACGAGGAGATGTCCGTTTGCTTTTCCTTGTATGTAAAAGTCCTGTCAGTGGTGATCTTGTCACCAAAGGAATAGATTTTAACCTCGTATTTTTCGCTCAGATCATTGGCCAGGTCATTTAGTTTCTCCTGGTATTCCAGCCTGTAAAAAGCCGAATCTTTGTTGTGTACAATGGATTCAGAATTGTCCTGCGCGATAATAATAACGGGCTTTTCGCTGGTTTTTGTGGTGGACCTCAAAAGCGGCGACAATAACAGGAAGGAGACGATGCTTACCACCAAAAACCGTAGTCCGGATATTAAGTAAATGAGCCATTGCGGGAATTCATTCAGTTTGTGATCACGATAGTAAAGGATAAGACTATAGCCCGCACCGGTCAATAAACAAAATATTACAAACCATAGAGGGTAATTAAGTATTAAAGAAAATAATATGGCTGAATATGTCAACATTTATTGTCGCTGTTAATTTCAGGGGTAAACAAAAATCGTAATAATCTTTCGCATATCAAGGCCGTTTGTAAATTCAATAAACAAATAATCACTATATTTGCTAAATCTTTAAATAATGAAGCCAAAACTGATTCTCGAAAAAAAAGCTTTCGAACTCACAATTACCCGGCTTTGTTACCAATTAATAGAAATTCATAATAAATTTTCAAACACCGTTATTATCGGGCTTCAGCCCAGAGGTGTGTATCTGGCTAGGCGCCTGCATGCGGAACTTTCCAATATTCTTAAAAGTAAGGATCTTAAATTAGGGAGCCTTGATGTGACTTTTCATCGGGATGATTTCCGGATGAAGGAGCTTATCCCGAACTCAACCCAGATCGACTTTATAATAGAGGGTAAAAATGTTATCCTTATTGACGATGTATTGTTTACCGGCCGAACTATACGTGCCGGGCTTGATGCCATGCTTGCCTTTGGCCGGCCAAATGATGTTGAATTGCTGGTACTGATAGACCGCAGGTTGAGCCGGAATGTGCCTATCCAGGCGAAATATGTCGGCAAAACAATTGATTCGGTGGCATCGGAAAAAGTAAAGGTAGAGTGGAAGGAAACGGACGGAAGTGACGGAGTATGGTTATATACAAATGAGGAAAAATAAAGGGTTATCGGTTGTTGGTTGTAAGTTGTCGGTTGCCAGACCACATGCAAACAGCCAGCAACTAACAACCAACAACTAACAACTATGACCAAACTAAGTACCAAACACCTGCTTGGAATAAAAGACCTGACCAAGGATGATATTGAACTTATTTTTTTAACTGCCGACAATTTTAAAGAAGTGATTAACCGCCCCATTAAGAAAGTTCCTTCATTGCGTGATACCACAATAGCCAACCTCTTCTTCGAGAATTCAACGCGCACCAAGATATCTTTCGAACTGGCCGAAAAGCGCCTCTCCGCTGATGTAATAAACTTTTCATCTTCGGGCTCATCGGTAAAAAAGGGAGAAACACTGATCGATACGGTGAATAATATCCTGGCCATGAAAGTGGACATGGTTGTTATGCGGCATCCCAGTCCTGGTGCGGCCATGTTCCTGTCAAAGCATGTAAATTCAAAGATTATCAATGCGGGAGATGGAGCGCACGAACATCCTACGCAGGCTTTATTGGACGCTTACTCTATACGTGAACAACTGGGTGATGTAAAAGGAAAAAAAGTAGCGATAATAGGGGATATCCTTCATTCGAGGGTGGCTTTGTCAAATATATTTTGTTTGCAAAAACTGGGTGCCGAGGTGATGGTATGCGGGCCGACAACTTTAATGCCTAAATACATCAATTCACTTGGTGTTAAAACGGAGTACGATCTTCGAAAAGCACTTGAATGGTGCGACGTGGCTAATATGCTCCGTATTCAGCTTGAAAGGCAGGATATCAGGTACTTCCCATCATTACGCGAGTATACTATGCTATATGGAGTAAGTAAAAAGCTGCTGGATTCGCTTAAAAAACGGATCATTATAATGCATCCGGGTCCTATTAACAGGGGTATTGAGATTACCAGTGATGTGGCCGACTCGGGCCAGTCGATCATATTGAACCAGGTCGAGAATGGGGTTGCCATAAGGATGGCCATATTATATCTTCTGGCGGGTCGTGCGGAGGAGTAATATTTTTGTCTCTTGGCAGCGTACATAAAAATGATTACCTTTGTCCAAAGTGCAATTTCTATGAGTTTTCAGGTAAATAAAAACGAAAAATACACCATTATAAGGCTCAAAACAGAGAAGCTGGATACAACAGTCGCGCCTTCATTAAAATCGGAATTAGTTATTTTAAATGCTGATGGTGTTAAGCATATAATCATCGATCTTAGTGCAGTTCGTTATTGTGATTCTTCCGGTTTGAGTTCTATTTTAGTGGCTAACAGGTTATGTAAAAATGCCAATGGTGCATTTGTACTTATGGGTTTGCAGGAGCCTGTTGAAAAACTTATCGCCATTTCTCAACTCGATTCTATACTTAACATTGCGAAATCCGAACAGGAAAGCATAGATATGCTTTTTGCCCAATTGGCAAAAAATTCAGGTGCTGAAGAAGGGTAAATTCCAGGGGGAGTATGCAAAAGTTTGAAGTAACCATCCTCGGATGCAGTTCTGCAACCCCAACTTCCAAACGTAATCCAAGTGCCCAGCTTCTAAATATTGCCGATCGCTATTTTTTGATCGATTGCGGCGAAGGAACGCAAATGCAGCTGCGCAGGTACAAAATAAAATTTCAGCGCATTGGTCATATTTTTATCAGCCACATGCATGGCGATCATTATTACGGATTGATGGGTTTGCTTTCAAGCATGCATTTATTGGGTCGTTCAGCCGATCTTCATTTATATGGTCCGCCGGTGTTGAAGGAAATAATTGACCTGCAATACAAATATTCCGAAACACGTCTTCATTATAACCTGATCTTTCATTCGCTGCAACAGGACTCTGTGAATCTTATTTTTGAGGATGAAAAGGTTACTGTGCATACCATCATTCTAAATCACCGGATACCATGCTCGGGTTTTTTATTCAGGGAGAAGGATAAACTCCGCAAAATAAGTAAGGAAAAAATAACTGAATTTAAAATTCCCTATTCGGAGTTGAATAATATAAAGCTGGGCGGAGATTATATAACGAAAGAGGGTATAATTATACCTAATGAAAAGATCACAGGTGGGCCAATGCCTCTTTTTTCGTACGCCTATTGCTCCGATACCTGTTATGATGAAAAGGTGATTGAACAAGTGAAGCAGGTCGATCTGCTTTACCATGAGGCTACTTTTATGGATAATATGGAAGAGAGGGCAAAGGAAACATTTCACAGTACAACAAAGCAGGCTGCACTTGTAGCGGTGAGGGCAACAGTTAAAAAGTTGATGATCGGTCATTATTCCGCACGTTATAACGATCTGCAGCCAATACTGGCAGAGGCCCAATCTGTTTTTTCCAATACCGTACTGGCCCTTGAAGGTGAGAAATACAATGTTGGAGGCTGAAATTGATTGTTAATAAAAATTGTAATTATTTGCTTGTTTAGCTAATGCGTTCGTCCTATATTTGAGTCTTATTTAAAATGATTCTAAATAAAAATATGCAAAAAGCAAGGAAAAAGATCATAATTGCTGATAGCAACTATTTAACGCGGGCAGGTCTTGTTTCACTTGTTAGTGAAATGAAGGGTTTTGAAGTTGTTTCAGAAGTTGAGAATAAGGCTTATTTGCTTGAAAAAATTAAGCTATATGATCCTGAGGTTGTAGTTATTGATTACTCAACATCGGGATTTAAATTAGATACCATCCATTTATTAAATAAAAAACACCCTGTTATACAGATTTTAGCCATTACACCCGAGATATCTGCTGGCATTATATCAAAAGCGTTGGATTCCGGGGTTATAAGTCACTTATTGAAGCATTGCGATAAGGAAGAGATCATAGAAGCTTTGTATAAAACTATTGAAGGCCAACGATTTTTATGCGGCAAAATAGTTGACCGTTTAATGGCTAATGAACTTTCACAGGAGAAGGTTGTTCCTTCCATGGCTGCCTGCGACGGGATGAATGTTACAGACCGTGAAATGGAGATCATTAAACTCATAGCCGAAGGGTACTCGAATAAAAAGATAGCGGAGATGCTTTTTCTCAGCAGTCATACCGTGACCACACATCGGAAGAACATCATGTCAAAACTGGGAGTGAACAATACAGCGGGTGTTGTTCTATTCGCCGTTCGGGAAAACCTGCTTACACCAAACAAGTATTTGTTTTCATAATCCGATATATTTCTGCCTGTTGGACACAGGTATAAAATAAAAACGGGGCTGTCTCAAAAGGGCAGCCTCTTTTTTGATTATGGTTTTAGCAAAAAGTAAGTAATGTCGGTTATGCCACCGCCCATTTTTTGAGATTGTGGGCTAAGAGGTTGTTTAAAATTTATCCCTGCATTTTGCTATGGCGCCTTTTTTCCTTGACAATCGCTCAATCCTGGCTCAAATACCCACAGGGTATTTGCCCTGTTACTTTTTCGGCAAGAGGTCGCTGAGCTATTGCCTGTAAAAGTGCCTCGTCTGAGAAAAAATGCGCTCGTATAAATTTACAGGTATAAATTTAAAAAACCTCTAAAGATTACATTTGCTTTATAATAGACACTGCAAGTTTAACTACTTGCAAAGTTCTGGGAGCTTCGGCTCCCTTACTTTTTTAAACACTTTTGTCAACACTAATGAAAAAGGGCTGTCTGCTTTTGAGACAGCCCTTTTTTAGTTACAGTTTTGTAAATTTTTTTGCCCGTTTGTGCGATAGAACCCTTTCTTTCGGAGAGGCGGCTTGTCTGCCGAAGCCTTTTTGGCGTAGGCAGAAGTGAGTCTCCTTTTTTGTATCTTTGCATCATGATTTTGCTTTTTCTGAACATCGGTGGTAGCGAGGTATTTCTAATAGTACTCGTAATACTCATGTTCTTTGGTTCCAAGAGTATCCCCACATTGGCCAGAGGCTTAGGAAAAGGCTTGCGCGAATTCAAAGATGCCACCCAAGGCATACAGCGGGAAATTGAGAATAGTGCTACTTCCATTAAAAAAGAGATAGATGTGACGGAGGAAGTGAAGAAACACCTTGGAGAGTAATTTGGTTTTCACATGAACTCATTTCCCGACAACCTTCCAAGCGAACTATTAAAACGTACCGGTATTATTTTTTCTTGAATTCGGTAACGCTGTTGTCGTAGCAGAGGAAGTAATGTCCTTTCTTAATGTTACCGATATTGATAGACTTCCCAAACCCCTTTTTGATGACTTGGCCATAAACATCGTACACTTCAAACATTGTTTCTCCCGAGAAAAGCAGATCTTCAGAATTTCTGGAAGTGCTGAAGGTAAGTGGAGTTTCGTTGGAGATAACTGAAACCGTTTTAGAGTATTTAGGCAAGGCACCGTAACCAACCTGTTTTACACGAAATTTATTTTCGCCTGAATGCAGTTCGGTTTGAAAAGAATACCTGTTTTCGGCAGGTGTACCAAGGCCCTGTACTTCACCAACCGGTATCCACTTGTTCCACTTGAATTGCTCAACAATAAATGGTAATGACCCGGCTTCGTTAACAGTACTCCATGAAAGCAATCCATTATGAGCAAGTGTTAATGATGTTGTTTCAAAAGAAGCTTTGGGTTTTAATGCTTCAGGGTTTAGAATGCGTGGACTACAATCGTCTTTGTGTTTTATTTCAACAACTACTTTTTGTCCGTATTTAAGCTGGAATTGCGCAAGATCAATTTCAAACGAGGTAGAATTAATCTCATCCGTCGAAACTTCGCCGTTCACAATTATTTCATAAGTGCAAAAACCAACACCCGAACTGCTATAGCCGTTTTGAATATACAGGTTTTTATTCTGGTATTTTCCTTCAACTACAATAACCTTCGCTATCGCGGCTTGTGCTGCCAAAGCTGAAAATACGATCAAACATAATTGTTTCATTTTCAATGTTTTCATGAATATAAATTTAACCAAAAATAAACCTAAAGTCAAGCTTTGAATATATCTATTTCAACTATAATTTGAACAAATTATTGTATTTTTCAACAATTTCGGGTGAGAATTAGGGATAATTAACATTAACCGGTCTTTAGCTTTACAAATGCATAAACAAAAGCTAAAACCAATAGCATGAAAAGAATAATAAAGTAGGAGCCCCTGTAGTGTCGGTTACTGACGGCTTTGTCTTTTCTATAAGCCCAGATCATATACCCGATAAACGCCAGGAGAAATATAAGCGCGAAGATCCAGTGTCCTTTTCCTACGTTCATTTGTTAATTGTTTTGACAAATATAGTGGAGGTTTTGGTACTTGTTTTCGGAATTTAGCGTTCGTTTTAAACAAGATATGAGAGCAAATAGAATTATAGCAGTATTTATTTTAGCTGTTTCAATAGGGGTTGGTTCTATATGGGATAACCGGCTTGAAAAAGGATTTGCCGCACTTTCTATTTATGATTATTTCAAAGCCAAACAACTTTTCGAAAAGTCGCTTAAAGATCATACTTGCGGGGCGACTTACGGATTAAGCACAATATATTCCCGCAACGACAATCCCTTGTTTAATATTGATACCGCTTATTTATATGTGTTACGATCCGAACTTGCTTTTAAATCTTCCCCGGAAAAAGAAAAAAAACTGCTTGTGAAGCTAAAGGTGACAGAGCACACTATCCTTGAATTAAAAGAAGTTATTCATCGTAAGGCATTCGAAATTTATAAACAGAAAAATTCAGTTGAATGGTACAACAAATACATTAAATTTTTTAGCGACGCGAGCGAGGTGAAAGAAGCCGTGCAATTGCGGGATGAGCTGGCATACACTATTGCCGGTGCGGCGGGTACTTACCTGTCGTATAAGGAATTCATAGATAATTACCCACAAGCCCCGCAGGTCAAAGAAGCCAAGGAACATTATGAAGAGCGCTTGTACAGCGAGTTTACAAAAGATAATACGCTCGGCAGCTATGAAAATTTTTTAAGATTGTATCCTAAGAGTCCATTTGTAAAAGAGGCGGAGAATGCCATTTTTGCCTTAAGTACCGGCAAAGGGACGATTGGGCAATACCACGATTTTATAAAAAAATATCCTGAGAATCACAATGTGGAAACAGCCTGGCACAATATTTATGCCTTGTATGTCAGCGATTATCGGCCTGAGCGCATCGCGAAATTCAGGATAGAATTCCCGGATTATCCTTACCAGGAAACGGTGAACCTTGACCTTGAACTTTCCGCTATGCACTTTTATAAAGCAAAGGAAAATAACAGGTTTGGTTTTATTGATTCAGCAGGGGAATTGCGCGTAGCCTGCATTTATGACTGGGTAGAGGATTTTGCGGAAGGCCTCGCAGCGGTTGGTTTGAATAACAGGGCAGGATTCATTAATAAATCAGGACGAACCGTGGTGCCCATTGTTTATGAAGAGGTCGATCCTTTCAATAATGGATTTGCAACTGTTAAGCAGAACGGCAAAAATGGCTTCGTGAATAAGCTTGGTAAATTAATTTTGCCATTGGAATATGAGGAGGTTTTTAATTTTTCGGAAGGCTATGCGGCAATTATTAAAAATGGCAAATATGGTTATGTTGATCAGGCGGGGAGTGTTGTAATTGCCCCTCAATTCAACAAGGCGGGAGATTATAACGAAGGGTTTGCTTATGTTGAATTGGGCGGGCAATGGGGCTATATTGACAAAAGGGGTGAGCTTGTTATTCCATGTAAATACGATTGGGCAGATAATTTTGAAAATGGGTTTGCACGTGTTAGATACCTGCAAAAGTATGGCTTGATAAATTCAAAAGGCGAATTACTTACAGCGTTTGAATTTGACAGAATGAATAAATTTTCGGAAGGATTGAGCCTTGTGGTTAAAGATGGCAAATATGGGTTTATTAATCCTGAGGGGAAACCTGTTATACCTGTTGAATATGATTATTCCAATGATGTAAGTCTTAACGAAGGATTTAAGGATGGATTGTTTAAAGCGGAAAAGAACGGAAAGCAGGGTTTGATCGATAATAGAGGCAAGCTTGTTATACCACGTGATTTTGAGGCGATCAATATCTTTTCGGAAGAGATGGCTGCCATTCAGAGAAAGGGCAAGTGGGGATATATTGACCGGAGGTTGAAACTTCAGATACCTTGTCAATATGAGTCGGCAGGCGTATTTAGTGAAGGTTTGGCAAGAGTAAAAAAAGGAGGTAAATATGGTTTTATTGATAAAAACGGGAAGCTTATTATTCCATTTGAGTATGATGAAGCTGAAAATTTTAAAGGTGGTTTTTCCTTTGTAATAAAGGAAGGTAAGCGTGGTATTATAGATAATTTAAATACTGTTATTATTCCAATTGAAATGAATGATATAAAAATAATTGATGAGGGCATACTCCAGTTAACAAAGCAGGATCGGCTGGCATACTATAAATTGAGCACCGGAAAATATTTCTGGAAAGAGAATGGTTTTTAATTTGCCTGACATTCAGGTCACCAGATTTCTTTTAAATCCTGCGATAGAATACGTAGTTCCTTTATCTCTAACAACCCATATCACTGGAATGGATAATTTTTTCAGCATGCTCAACATGGTAGGAATCAGGTATGGCAAGAAGCGGGACTTGTGTGTGAAAACTCATTTTTCTTGTCGTGCTTAAATTGGGCAAAAATATTTTTTCAAATAAAGATGCTTTTGGGACAGTCATTATAAGCAGATCTGTTTTGTTATCGGAGCAGTATAAGTTCAGTCTTTCTGCAACCGCATCATTTACCAGCAATTTAACCTCTAATCTGGAGTAAGAAAATTTTCCTTTTACATCGCTTCTGAATTTTTCGAACATTTCCCTTTCAAAATCTTTTGAGAGGACATAATTTGTTACATGCAAAAGCGTTAATTTTGCATCAAATTGCTTTGCAAAATGAATAAGAAAATCTAAAATCGAAAATTCACCTTTTCGGTAGGTGGTTCCAAAGACAATATTTTTTATTCCGGTGAACAATGCGTCTTTCGGAATGGCAAACACCGGTACCCTTGCTTTTCTGATGACATCCCACGAATGACTTCCTAGAAATGTTTCACGAAATCCGCTTACCCCATGTGTTCCCACTATGATAAAATCCGCGTGAGATTCTTCCGCTTCTTTGTAAATTTGATTTCCGGCACTTCCTTCCCGAACGATACATTCACAGGGTAATTTTTCAGGACTTATATTCAAGGAACGAAATAATTCATCACGGTGCTGTTCAATACGCTTTTTCTCAAATTGGCGTATTTTCTCATTGCTTTTTACATATTCTATTGCTTCTGAAGGAAATGTAACCGGAATTGAATACACATGAAGAAGTATAAGTGTTGAGTTTGTTTCTTTTGCAATTTGAACGGCATAACGTTCAGCATTCATAACTGCTTCCGAATAATCTGTTGCGAGCAAAAATTTATAATTTTCCATTGTGTTGGTTTTATTTGTTTAGTTGAAACTCTGTCTTGCCGGCAGGAAGCTACGCGAAAGCGATGCAGGTATGCACTTTCAGTACAAAACTTTCAGTTTCTAAAAACATTATTTTCTCTGCGACTCTCTGTATCAGAGTTTTTTATTAAGTATTTCAGAAAGAATTCCATTCTTCTTTATTCCAATCTTTAGTTTTTCATTTCTTGTGCTGTATTGGCTTAGTTGGCGGAGGATTTCCTAAGCCAACCGAATTGGGATTTGCTGTATCCCTATTCTCGTCAGGCTCCTCTGGTAAATTATTTTTCTGTTTAATGATCAGTGTCTTTTTATCCTTTGAAAGTTTATTTTTCTTTTTTCCCATAGCTAAAAATATTAAGTGAAACGCTTTTCAGCTTCTTTCCAGTTTATTATATTCCACCATGCGGTGATATAATCAGGTCTGCGATTTTGATATTTTAGATAATAAGCATGTTCCCATACATCCAATCCGAGCACAGGGAATCCTTTTGGATATTCGCCATTATCCATTAAAGGATTATCTTGATTGGGGGTGGAGCAGATTTCAAGTTTGCCGGATGAATTTTTTATCAGCCACGCCCATCCGGAACCGAATCTTCCGGTTGCTGCTTCTGTAAATTTCTTCTTGAACTCATCAAAAGAAGTGAATGCTGAATTTATGGCATCTGATAGCCGTCCTGAAGGATTTCCACCCTCGCCCGGACTTAAGAGCATCCAGAACATGCTGTGATTATAATGTCCACCCGCATTATTTCGAACCGCGGGTGAATAGTTAGAGATATTTTTCAAAATATTTTCTATATTCATTTGGTCAGCTTCCGTATTGACAATGGCTTCGTTGAGCTTAGTAACATAAGTCCCATGATGTTTTTCATGATGAATATCCATTGTCTTCGCATCAATATACGGTTCCAATGCATCTTTTGGATAGGGGAGAGGAGGTAATGTAAATGCCATAGGAAAGGGTTTTTAAATATTTTTATTGAGTTTAATATATGCGTGGTTTTTCATATTTTAATTTTAATTCTCTCATGCACTTTTCTTCTGCTTCTGTGTTTTTGTTTCAGGTTTCAACAATAACCTTAAACCCGCCATATACCATACGTTTCATGTCGAAGGGCATAGGCTTGTCTTTATGTTTTGGATCAGTCATGAATGGGTCTTTCATGACTTTTGCGTTGACGCTATCACGATGCGCTCGTGATTTATAAATAATAAATGAGAAAATAACCGTTTCGCCTGACTTACTTCTCACTGTTGTCGGGAATTTAATTCCTGCCCACTTCGGAGCAAGGTCATCACCAACACATTCAAAATACTCCAATGCTCCGTATTTCTTCCAAATTTTCCCTGCTTTCGCTGCCATAAGCCGGTAGGCTGGGAGTTTTTTCTTTGGAACGGGTAAGACAAATCCATCTACATATTTAGCCATAGTTTTTATATATTAAAGTTTATTTTTCATCTGTGTATATTTTTTTTGTTCCGATTGTCAGCTGCCAGATTTTATTTTCTTAGCTTCTTTAGTTGCCATTCTTGCTATCCAATTTCAATGGCCTTATTGCGAACTGATTCAGGAAGCTTCTTCATTGAATTCTGATAATCTGTTTTTATCCAGTGCATATTTTTTGGTTAAAATTATTTTTTGAATAGTCCAATCAATTCACCGAAGGCAAGAATATGTCCATCCATTGCTTTGAGGAGCGCGCTTTTATCTGTGCTTCCAGGTAAATTCAATGTCGTATCGAGCGCATATACACCAAAATGATAATGATGAGTGCCATCTGAAGGAGGGCAAGGACCTGCATATTTGTTTTCATCTTTGCTATTTTTACCTTCCGTACCCGGTCTGCTATTTTCTTCTATTATATTCCTTACTGGAATATCCCACATTATCCAATGATTAAAACTGCCCGGTGCATCTGGGTCATCTACAACAATAGCCAGGGATTTTGCTTCTTCAGGTATATCGCTGATGATAAGCGCAGGATTAACATTAGATCCATTGCACGTGTATTCAGATGGAATAAAATGATTGTTTGCAAAAGCCGGACTTTTGACTGTGAGGGTTTTATTTGCTACAATTGCCATTTAGTATAATCAATGTTTTACATTGAAATTTTGACGCCTGAAATTTTACAATGCGCTATTTTACCAGGAAGTTTTTTTATCCGGATTTGTTTTCATGCCCCAAAGTTCGACATGGGCTTTTTTGTCCATTGTGTTCGGGACTGTTTTATACAGAAAAACCACTTTCTTTATACTGCGTTCACCACCATCTAATTGAATCACACGTGTTTCTTCATTATCTTTTATTTCGTTTCCTATTGTTACGCTTTGTTTATCCCCGCTTTCAAAATAAATATCAAATGACATTAAATTGATTGGAGCATCGGTTACTTTAAGTTTAATGGAGCTGAAACGATCAGCTCCTATCACTATAATTTCATCCGTTTCGGTCGTATAATCGACTGTGGTTTCACCTATTTTATGCCATCCTGCTTTATCGCTAACAATAACAGCGGGTTTTTGGGCTAACATTCCTGTGTAACTTCCTGTTACAAGCAGAGCCAATAATATTATTTTTTTCATGGTTTTTTATTTTTAGTTAAATTTTTCATTTAAAGTTGTTGTTAAATGAAATTTCCTGACAAATCAGAAAAAATTCATTCGAAATGTTTATTGAACTTTTATTTTTTGACTGGTTACTCTTTGCGCTTCAGGTTTTTTAGGAATCGTTAAATTGAGAATTCCGTCGGTATATTTCGCAACTATTTTGTTGCTTTCGGCATAATCAGGCAATGTAACTGTACGGGAAAAGCAGGAATAGTTGTATTCTCTGCGTGAAAAATCTTCTGTGCCATTTTCCTTTGTTTCAGTTTCCTTATCGCAGGAAATGGTTAGTAGATTTCCTTCTACATTAATGTCAAAATCTTCTTTCTTTAATCCCGGGGCTGCCAGGTTCAGGATGTAATTATTTTTCTCTTCCCTGATATTCAGAGACGGAGTGGTTCCCGAAAATCCATTTTCATTCCAGAAATCCAGGAAATCATTTCTGAAGAACCTGTCTAAAGGTGAGCTCAAGAAAGGAGATACGCTGCGCAATCTGCGAGCCGGTGTTTTTGTTAGTGTTGTTTCCATTGTTTTTAGATTTAATTGTTTTTAATTGTTGTTATTGTTTAGCGTTTGACTTAGATATTTAAGGGTTATTTATGCTATCACATTGGTGGTATGCGGTAATAACCAACAGCAATAGAGGTAATGAGAAGAATAATCAGAAACCAAAAGAATACTCCGAAAGCAACTGCAGATGTCTCTTCCGCATTTTTGTTAGCAGTAGTTACGGGCGAAATATTTACAGGAGGTATTAATGCGATTATTAATAATGAAAATATAAGCGTGACGAAAAACAGACTAAGCCATGATACGCCCCACAAAACAGGACCATAGGGAGTAATCCAAAGCTGGCTTGACCAGCCCGCAAGAAATATAATGAAAAAAAATAAAAAAAATCCCCGCCAAAACGTGCGCTTACTGAAGAATGCACCGAATATTAGTGCAAATAAAAATGCAATCACAAATGCGGCCGGAATCATAAAATTATTCATTGTAGTTTAGTTTTAAATTTTAAATTGACTATAAAAATATTTGTAGAAATGTGTACATTTTAAAATATTAGTTGAAAAATGAAATTTAATCGTTATAGAGGTTTTTTGAATGGTTCAACGTTGAAGTCGTTACGGTTTATTTAAAACAATCTTAACTTATTTGTTCAAAAACAAAAATGATTGTGAATTCAGAAGATTGTAAGGATGGAAAATAGGGCAGCTGTTACAGATGATGTGCTGTGCGGAATAACTGTAAAATACAAAACTACCATGCGTTTGTACAGATTGCATGGATATTAAATTAAAAGTAACAGGAAGCAGGGCTGAAATCAATTCCTCCCGGAAGTGAGTGAGTTTAGCTGTTTCACGCCGATCAATTGATCATAGTTGGTACCAACTGCATGATGATATACATAAATTGTATAATCGTTTTCTGTTTCAAAATGCATTCCTTCAATTACAGTTTCATCTCCGGTAGCTTGTCCGTCCCTGAAAAAAACATATTCATAATTATAATAACCTTGTTTCAGGTAAAGTACAGCTTCATATCCCACCCGATCCGGGTTATATTTCAGTCTGAAATTTTTTTTAAACTGCCAATCGGAAAGAGCGCCTAGAATATACAGGTTACCATCGGTAAAGGGATCATTATAGGACAGAAAAAAATGAACATACGAGTAGTCAGCTTCACGTTCACTATTGAACGCGTCTTGTATCTTAATGAGATATCTTCCGTTAATATCCTGTGAAGTAGAATAACGTTTAAATGTTCGCTTCTCATCGGGAATTAAATAAACATGATTTTTAAGCGAATCGTATGTTGTTTTCTGAATTCGTTCCGTTTGAACACGCAGATTTTTTGTGTCGAAGTACCTGAATTCATTTCCGCCTGTAAAAACGTTTTCGTTGTCATAATCGTAAATAAGTATATCTTCCTTTATATACTGCGGCTTTAGACTGGAAATAGCATTGTCCCATCTGCCATTCTGCATAATAATGACTTTCAAATCACTATAAGGATTTTGAATTTCATAACCCGTATGATTGACGGTGAAATCAATTTCCTGTTTGTAATTTCTGTCGCTTATGGTGGTGGCTGGTTTTACGGATGCTGAGATACTCACTTTCTGATCATACACCATGAATCGTTTTGTAAGAACAAGTCTGTCGGGATCATTATCCTCGTATACTTTAATAATGTAATTCCCCGATTTTGTAATAACCATGTTCTCATTCGGAAAAACAACATTGTAATGCGTGTAGGGTTGAATAGTGTTTAATGAGTATTTATATTCAGAGATCGCATCATTGTCAAATCCTTTAATATAATCGGCCGGTGAAAGACCGGATGGTTCCCAGTTCTGGCTGCAATGAATAAGTGTATAGTTATATGTTTTCAGATCTCCCTCAAGGTCATCAAAACTTAATTTAAGATGTTGCCCTGCTCCAAGTTGTATGATAGGGGAGGAGAGTTGAAATGAGGAATCGTATAGTTGTACAGTATGAATATTATTGCGGTAAACATGATCTTCATAGCGAATAATATTTTCACCATAATAATCCTGCTTACTGCCTGTCGTGTCGGTTAATCCGGACATCCATTTTTTACGGTATTTGTGTTTTAGATTTGTTGTGTCGCTTTGAGCTGAAGCCGGTACAATGAAGCAATAAAGTATAGCGGATATATATATGAATAACTGATTTGCTGGCATAAATCAAATTGACGATATAAAGATAAAACAGTTTTCTGTTATCTGCCTTAACGTTTAATACCTATAGTCCACCTGCTTTGCCTGCAGGCTGGTTTATAACAGCTACTATTATGTTATATACCGCCCATTCTCTTTTCGATTAATTTATATTGGGAAATGGCATAACTTAGCCGGAAATTGGATAATATGGAAGAAAAACTGAAAGCCTTTGAACGCTTACTCAATATTATGGATGAGTTGCGGGAAAAGTGTCCCTGGGATAAAAAGCAAACCATTGATAGTTTGCGTTACCTTACTATTGAAGAAACTTATGAACTTACCGATGCTATTCTTGAAAAAGATATGGATAAAATAAAAAAAGAATTAGGCGATATTTTGTTGCACATAGTTTTTTATGCCCGTATAGCTTCTGAAACAAATAAATTCAATATTACAGATGTAATGAATTCGCTGTGTGAAAAATTAATACACCGTCATCCGCATATTTATGGCGACGTGAAGGTGGAGAATGAAGAGCAGGTGAAGGAGAACTGGGAAAAGTTGAAAATGAAGGAAGGAGGGGCAAAGTCTGTTTTGGGAGGGGTGCCGGGCTCACTTCCTGCCATTGTGAAAGCTTCCCGCATCCAGGAAAAGGCCAGGGCTGTTGGTTTTGACTGGGATAACGCGACCCAGGTATGGGATAAAGTAAATGAGGAATTAAAAGAGTTTAAAACAGAGGTTGATAACAAAGCGCCGAAAGAACGGATCGAAGATGAGTTGGGAGATGTGTTTTTTTCTTTAATTAATTACGCACGGTTTATTGATGTAAATCCGGAGGATGCACTCGAGAGGACAAATAAAAAATTTATTAAGCGATTTCAGTATTTGGAAAATGAAACAGCAAAAGCAGGAAAAAGTCTGGAGGATATGACGCTGGAGGAAATGGATGAGTATTGGAACAAGGCAAAAAAGATTTAGGAATTGAGATTTATAAGATCCTCTGTGTAACAGCCTGTGAGTAGGCGAGAGAGGTGCGTAGCTGGGTGTGAAAGCAGGGGTATGTAATAAAAAGATTAAACATTAGAGTTTATATCGAATAAGCTTTTTTGTGGGTTTTAGTGTTTTTGTGCTTTAGTGGCAATTGGATTTTGGCCACCAAAGCACGAAAGCTCTAAACCTGCCTGCCGGTCAGGCAGGTTTTTCCCGTATATTTTTTTGAAAATGTATATAATAACGTGAGCTATGGATTAGGCAAACCTAATTTTTTAGCAAAAATCGAGGGCAACTTTTCTAAATACGTGTAAGCAGCTACACCAGCATAAGCGTGAGTTATACCAATTATAAATATTAATTAGTCCAATTTATATTTGAAAAAACATACCCAAATCCACATGTTTTTTTTATG
>JACPDY010000044.1 GCA_016183775.1 Bacteroidota bacterium | reverse complement strand
TCGATATTATTTTATATAAACTTGCGGGAGGAACCGGAGTTCCACAAAGCGCCCAATTGTACCAAAATGACGGAAGTGGGAATTTTACCCTTATCACAACCGGACAAATGGTAAACGATACCTTATCACCCCGGTCGGCAAGCGTTGTAGATTTTGATAATGATGGGTATTTAGATGTATTTGTAGCAAACCGAAACCGTCCAAATATCCTTTACCGAAACACCGGCACCGGAGATTTTGTAAAAGTAACAGGAAGTATATTAAATTCGTTATGCACACCTACTTTATCCCAGGGAAGCACTTGGGGTGATTATGATAATGATGGCGATATGGACGTTTACATTGGCGGCGGAGGCGCATATAGTTGTTTTTATCAAAACAATGGGAATGGAACATTCACGCAGAACAATGACAGTCTGTTAACAACGGTTGTCGGTTCAAATTATGGCCCGGCCTGGGTGGATTATGATAATGATAGCGACCTTGATCTGTTTTTACAAATAGCATTTGCCCCCAATTTGCTATTTATGAATAACAACAATGGGACTTTTTCTAAAGTTACGGTGGCTCCATTTTTAAACGGCAATGAAAACGCGCAGGGAGGCCCAACCTTTGGTGATTATGATAATGATGGCGACCTTGATTTGTTTTTAGCCAATGTAAACGGGCACCCAAATAGATTTTATGTAAACAATGGTGATGGAACTTTTACTGAAAATACCAATGAAATAATAACCAATGATCTGTTAAAAGAGAGTTTCGCCGCTACTTTTGCTGACATAGATAATGATGGCGACCTTGATTTGTATGTTAACAATGTAAATAACCCCTATAATGACAATCACAATTTTTTATATGTGAATAAGGGCAGCTGTAATAAGTGGGTAAAAATAAAATGCATTGGTAATCAAACAAACAAACAGGCCGTTGGAGCAAGAGTATATGTGAAAGCTACCATAAATGGGGTTCAGACAACCCAGATGCGTGAAATAAATGGCAACTGTAACCTTACCGGAGGGGCCAATGGAGTAACTGCAAACGAAGCACACTTTGGTTTAGGCAATGCAACATCTATAACGGAATTAAAAATTGTGTGGCCAAAATCGGGTATAACGCAGATTTTTAACAATATTCAACTTGATAAATTTTATGATGTAACTGAAACCGATAATCAGATACTCATTCATAGTGATTGCAATAATAACCCGGCTTCAGTTGCGAAAAAGAAAAATACCGGACATCCATCAGTACTTAATAACAACCCAATTGTTAAAAACCCGTTACTAACGAATAACCTGCAATCGTTTGCGAATAGCATACGGGTTTATCCAAATCCCAATAGCGGTACAATAACTGTGGAGTTAAATCGAGCAACAAATACACAAACTCCAACAGAGTTTAGGTTGTTTAATATGACAGGGCAACTCGTTTTCAACAAAAACCTGAGAGATTCTAACAACTCCATTGACTTAATGGAAAATGGAGTTGAGAATGGAATGTATTATTTCACTATTAGTTCAAATGGAACAACTATAAAACAGGATAAATTGGTCATCATTCGATAAATTTTATACCCCGACAAATATGAGCAAATACAAACGTATCCTTCTTAAACTTAGCGGTGAAGCCCTGATGGGTGATAAGCAATTTGGTATTGATAACAAGCGCCTGATGCAATATGCCTATGAGATAAAGGAAGTTGCTGAGGCAGGGATACAGGTATCTATTGTAATTGGCGGAGGTAATATATTCAGAGGTGTGCAGGCAGAGCAAGGCGGGATGGATCGTGTTCATGGTGATTATATGGGTATGCTGGCTACTATGATCAATAGTATGGCTTTACAATCGGCCTTGGAAAGCATTGAAGTGGATACCCGGTTATTGTCGGCCATTAAAATGGAAGAAATATGTGAGCCTTTTATCCGCCGGAAAGCGGTTCGTCACCTGGAAAAGATGCGTGTGGTTATTTTTGGTGCAGGAACAGGAAACCCTTATTTTACAACCGACACAGCGGCAACATTGCGGGCTATTGAAGTTCAGGCCGAAGTGATATTAAAAGGTACCCGGGTAGACGGAATTTATAATGCAGACCCCGAGAAGGATAAAACAGCGAAGAAGTACGATACCATCACATTTAATGAAGTGTATCAAAAAGGCCTTGAAGTGATGGATATGACCGCCTTTACGCTATGCAATGAAAATAAATTGCCCATCATTGTATTCGACATGAACAAGCCGGGCAACCTGAAGAAAGTAGTGTTGGGCGAGCGGGTAGGCACGTTGGTTGAGTTTTAAATACCATCGGCGTTCTTTTTTATTTGTATATTTTTTCGTGTTTTTGTGTATCTGTAAAATTGGTATTATGCGAACTAATATTGTATGTAAAGAAGTAGTTCAACCCCGATTTGCATATTCATAAAACAACATTTAACTTTATCGAAACCTTATCAATTAAATAACAAATCATAAACCTGCGGTGAGCGAAGTCGAACCGTTCTAAATCCTTAATCTCTTATGGATCCTAAAGTTCAGGCTTGTTTAGATGCTGCGAAGCAGCTTATGGAAAAGGCCATTACGCACCTTGAAAGTGAACTTACAAAAGTAAGGGCCGGAAAAGCCAGTCCCTCAATGCTGGACGCTGTAATGGTTGATTACTATGGAACTAAAATGCCGTTAAATCAAACGGCTAACGTTAACACACTCGATGCCCGCACCCTCATTGTGCAGCCCTGGGAGAAGTCAATGCTGGAGCCCATTTCGAAGGCTATTATCGATGCTAACCTCAACCTGAATCCTCAGAACGACGGAAGTGTTATTCGCATAAATGTACCTTCATTAACCGAGGAAAGGCGTAAAGACCTTGTGAAAAAAGCAAAAACAGTAGGTGAGGATTGTAAGGTTACTTTGCGGACCATCCGAAAGGATGCGAATGATTCAATAAAAAAACTGAAGGCCAACGGCTTGCCCGAGGATGAAGCAAAAGAGGGCGAGACAAAAGTGCAGCAACTTACAGATAGCTATGGCGTAAAGGCTGATAAGCATTTGGAGGCGAAGGAAAAAGAAGTTATGACGGTTTAAGCCGCGGATTCAGGCCCGGGCTTCCTCTACAGAACTGACCGCCTCTACAGATATTATTTCGGGAATAGCACGCTTAATGGTTTCTTCAATACCGGCTTTCAGGGTCATCATGCTCATTGAACAATTTTTACAGGCCCCCAATAGTTTAAGTTTCACTACCATGTTCTCTGTAACTTCAATCAGCGATACGTTTCCTCCATCGGCTTCAAGATAGGGCCTGATCTGATTTAAAGCTTCTTCAACTCTTTTATTTAATTCTGTATCGCTCATTTATATAATACCGCTGCTGTAATTTAGTCCAATTAAAAATTATATTCTCCTTTCGATCGGCATTATAGCTGCACTGATCTACAATTTTAAACCTGTTGTGCCACTTGCGGTGCATTAGTAATTGCAATTTGCTGTGCCACTGACCTTGCGAGTTCCATGAAGGCAATAGCCTGTGGTGTGTTTTCCTGCAGTACAACAGGCCGTCCGGCATCACCGGCTTCGCAAATACTTTGTACAAGCGGTATCTGTCCTAACACCGGAACTCCCAGTTTTGCTGCCATATTCTTCGCTCCGTCCTTGCCGAAAATATAATACCTTTTATCCGGCAGTTCAGCGGGAGTGAAGTAAGCCATGTTTTCAACGATACCTAACACAGGCACATTTACCTGCGGTAAACGAAACATGCTCACAGCGCGTTGGGCATCCGCCAAAGCTACTAGCTGGGGAGAACTTACTATCACGGCACCTGTAACCGGGACAGTTGTTACAATTGTAAGGTGGATGTCTCCTGTACCGGGAGGAAGGTCGATGATGAGGTAATCGATTTCACCCCATTGTGTTTTATGTATGATCTCATTCAATGCTTTGCTAGCCATAGGACCGCGCCATGGAACCGCCTGATCGGGAGAAGCCATGAAACCTATGGAGTTTAGTTTTACACCATAATTTTCAACAGGGATCATTTTACTTACCCCTTCAATGCTTTTTACGGGTGGTCGTTCATTTACCACATCGAACATGATCGGAATAGAGGGGCCGTAAATGTCAGCATCCACCAGCCCTACTTTGGCTCCTTGTCTGGCAAGTGCAACAGCCAGGTTGGCAGCAATAGTCGATTTGCCCACACCGCCTTTGCCGGAAGCCACAGCGATAATATTTTTTACCCCGGGCAAAGCTGTTTTATCTTTTCTGCGGGAAGTAACATCGGAATCCATTTTTACATTTACCATCGCTTCCTTATCAACAAAATGTAAGATAGCATTTACGCTGGCCTTATGAATCATCTCCTTCATAGGACAGGCGGGTGTTGTAAGCATCACAGTAAAGTTCACTTTCTTCCCTTCGATGGTAAGATCTCTTACCATGCCAAGGGTAACAATGTCTTTTTTCAGATCAGGATCATCTACATTTTTTAAGGCATCAAGTACCTGCGCAGTAGTTATAGACATGGTAAAAGAAGGGATCAGATCAGTTTAAGTTCAAGAGCTAATTTCACGAGGCCAACGGTGTTTTTAACCCCTAATTTATTTATGAGGTTCTGGCGATGCGAATCCACAGTTCTTTTGGCAATATTTAATTTTTTTGCTATTTCTTCATTTGATTTTTCATTCGCAATACCCTTCAGCACCTGGATTTCACGCTTACTTAGAGACACTCCTCTGTACCTCAGCTTTGCGTCAGCTGTCTTGTGATGGATCAGTTTCAGAGCCACATCATTTGAGTAATAAGGTTTACCGCTTAATATAGTCGCAATAGCTGTATACAACTCGGTAGGACCTATATCTTTGAGAATATATCCCTTAGCCCCTGAATCAACGATCTTCCTGATATAACTGTATTCATCATAATTCGACAGGGCAAGTATCTTCAGGTGAGGTTTATAGAGCAACAAATTATAAACTGTTGCCGCCCCGTTAATACCGGGCAATTGGTAATCCATTAAAATAATATCATAATCATTTTTTTGCACTTTTACGATCGCATCTTCTCCGCTTTCAGCTTCACTTATGATAAAGCGGCAGGTATCGGTTTTTGATTCAAGCATAGTGCGTATGCCATCGCGGATCATTTGATGATCATCAACGATGAGTACCCTTACATTTTCCTGTAACACGGTATTTTTTACCTGAACAGGGGAGGGGATATTTTCACTTAATGTATTTGGTCGCATGATATATATGTTTATTTATTTATTGTTTTGAATCCTGATTTGTTCTTTGGCCAGTAACAGTGTATTTATGGGTATAAATATAATGAATTCGGTGCCTTTTTGAAGAGTACTGTTTATTTTTATTTCACCGTTATAGGATTGGATCCGGGAATATACATTTTTCAGCCCCATTCCGGTTAATGAATTTGCTTTATCGATCTCAAATCCTTTGCCATTATCCTTAAGCATAATTCGTATTTTGCCCGATTCGTATTCAAATAACATTGATATTTTGGTGGCTTTACCATGCTTTACGGCATTACTGATAAATTCCTGGACGATCCTGAAAATTGAAATTTCAAGTAATTTGTTTAAAGCGGGAAAATCGGGCTGGGAATTAACTTTAAATTCGAGCAAGCCTTCAGATTGGTTTTGTCTGCATAATTGATTAATTGTTTCTATTAAGCCGAATGTTTCAATTGTGTTGGGCATAAGGTTAAAACAAATGCCGCGAAGATCGGAGAGTACAGAAGTTAAAGCAGTGGTTGATTTCGAAAGTAACAGGTTGTTTTTAAAAACTTCATTGGTTTCGGCCAATGTGCTAAGGTAAAATTTTATAGCGGAAAGCTGTTGGCCAATACTATCATGAATATCTTTGGCTATCCTGGTACGCTCTGATTCCTGCGTTTCAACAATGGTCCGGATAACCAGATTTTCTGTTTCCTTCTGTTTCGTAATGTCTCTTATTATTCCCTGGTGACCTATAATCTGGCCTTTGGTGTCAAAGATCGTGTTGAAGGATACTAAAACTTCGATCGGGTTATTTTTCATATCCCGGAATTTAAGCGGGAGGTCCAGAACATAATTGTTTTTTGAAAAATGATATCTTGTAGAATTTAATTCATTTTCATCCCGGTATAATTCACTGATACGAATACTATAAAGGTCATTTACAGGTATCTTTAATAAATTAAATCCGGCCTGATTCAATTCGGTGAAATACCCTTCTTTGTCAACAATAAAAAATGCTTCATTCGATTCTTCAAATATTTTTCTATACTTATCCAGCAGTTTCTTGTCGTTTTTTCGGAAGGCATAATGGCTGTAAGCATTATCAATTGTTTTTTTTAACTCCTCCGCCTGAAAGGGTTTCATGATATACTTGTATATCTGACCTTTGTTTACCGCTTCAATAACAGCTTCTATATCAGCGTACGCCGAAAGGATCATTCTCATCGGGTAGGGATGTTCCTCTATAATTGATTCAAGAAATTGTACGCCAGTGGTATTGGGCATGAGCTGGTCGGTAATGATTATATGTATGTCATTGCTGCGTAGAATTTTTCTTGCTTCTTCCGCTGATCCGGCAGTGTGGATATCATAAAATTTTCTGTAATTGGCTTTAAATGATATCAGGTTATTGGCTTCATCATCTACATAAAGTACTTTTATTTTTGTTTCTTGCATTTGTATATAATTTTAATTTTTTAAGGTCTGCCATTGCAATTGCTACGGCAGCATGTTCATTCGTTAGTTGAAACTATGCAATTTCAGTGCAAGACTTTCAGTTTTTAAAAACATTACTTTCTCTGTGGTTCTCTGTGAAACTCCTTTTTCTCTGTGTAATTTTTTTGTTACACAGAGAACCACAGAGCATTTTTTATTTAGTATTGCGTAAAGTTCATTCTTTCTTTATCTCAACCTATGGCATTTCAGTCCATAGTGGTTTAGTTTCGGTTTGTGACGCTTTTTGGCGTGATGGCTATTTCATAGTTCTTGTTTATGAATGTACAATAGGTAAAGTAATTATAAATTCAGCGCCTTTACCTTCTTCTGATTCAACTTTAATATTTCCTTTATGACTTTGTATTATTCCAAACACAATTGATAATCCTAATCCTGTACCAGAGCCCACATCCTTGGTTGTGAAAAACGGTTCAAAGATATTGCTTTTTATTTTTTCGGGAATTCCAATGCCATTGTCTTTAATGCTGATGACTACATTATTGCCTTCGGTTTTTGTTTGTATAATGATTTTTCCTTCCCCGATTTGTCTGTTCTTTTGGGCCGCCAGTGCTTGTATCGCGTTATTGATAATATTCATGAATACCTGGTTTAATTTACCCGGATAGCATTCGATCTGGGGAAGCGCTTTGTCGTAGTCTTTTATTATTTGAATTTTCTCCCGTACAATATTATTGTTCAGAAGAATTAGTGTAGCGTCAATGCCTTCATGAATATTCACTCTTTTAAGATCACTTTCGTCCAGCCGCGAAAAGCTTTGTAATCCCTTCACTATTTCTGAAGTACGAAAGGCACCTTCATCAATTCCTTTCAGCAATAAATTAATTTCCTCTATTACATAGTCCGTATCCAGCGTTTGTTTCAGGGCATCAATTTCTTTCAGCTTTTCTTTTAGATCAGTGTCATTTGTTATTTCACCATACTTGGCTAATACCTGCAAAATTTCTTCCACATCTCTTCTTAAAGGTTTAATGTTTGAAATTACAAAATTGATCGGATTGTTTATTTCATGGGCAATGCCGGCGGTCAATTGACCAAGCGATGCCATTTTCTCGACACTTACCAGTTGAGTCTGGGTTTCTTTCAATTCCTTATTGGATGTTTCCAATTGAAAGGTGCGCTCTTTTACTTTTGATTCGAGTATGATGTTTTGTTCGGTAATCATTTTTTCGTTTTCCTTTTTCAAATTGTTAATTCTGTCAGCAAGTGCGAAGGAAAGCAAAATAACTTCAATTGCCGATCCGACTATCAGTGTATTTGACCCAAAGCTTGTAGAGGGAACTATACTAAATGCAGTTTGTAGAACAAAAATGCAAACGCAAATTAGAAAGAGTGACCATGCAACTAAAAAGAATATAGCGGGCCTATATCCCTTTTTAGCAATTCTTGAAGCAACGTATAATAAATATAATGATAATAAAAGGGCCGTTGTTTGTACTAATTGTTGACTTAAATTAAATATTTTTAACAGGCTAAGAACAATACTTATAGCGTAAATAAATATCAACGCATAGAATACTTTATGCAAGATCGGGGTGTATTGCTTCGTTAAAAGGAATAGTTTTGCAAACTCTATAAGAGCAATTCCTGCGATAGCAGGAACAATTTGCATACTTTGAATAGCAAATGATGGAGCATTTGGCCATAAATACTTAAAAGCATATCCATGAATACAAGCCTGAGTCAGTCCCACAAGTAAGCCATATATTACATAGAGTAGGTAGCTTTTATCACGAACTACAATAAATATGAATAAATTATATAGACACATCACCAAGATGATGCCGCTATATATGCCAAAATAAAAATCTTTACGGAAGAGTGACTCGAATATTGCTTTTGGAGCGCCAAGTAATAGGGGGACTTCAATCTGGTCGCCACTTCTTATTTTAATGTAATATGTTCTGATTTCATTTTTTGGGATTGATATGTCGAAAATATAATCTTGATGATTATATTTTCTTTCGTTAAAGGACTTGTATTCGCCAAGTTTTTCAACAATATATCTGTTGTTTGGTAAGATATTATAGAATTCTACCTCGTCAATAATTGGATGTGATAGATTAATTAACAACGATTCAATATCAGTTAAATTCTGGATTTGAATTTTAACCCAGTAAGTATATGGGGATATGCTTAGATTTGGCACCTCTTGATTACTTTTTTTGAAATCATTTGATAGCATAACTTCGTTAATAGTTAACATATTTGTTCTGTCTTCTAATATTTCAATAGAACCGCCTATGTTGACTACATCTTCTATTGTTTTAAATTCTACGGGAGAGCCGTATGAAAATGTGAAAAGAAAAACAAAGAATGCGCTCAATATTTTTTTTATGTGGCAATTCTGTTTCATGGTTTGTTGCTTATATTTTGGAATTAATATCTTCAATACTGGAAATTCGTAAATCATATTCCACTTCAATTTCCCCCTTTGGTCCCATTTCAATTCTTGTTTGTTTCGGATTATGTCTTAAACTGAGAATATCTTTTCTCTGATTAGGATCAGCTGATTTCAGATGTTCCATATCTTTTATCACTAATAATGATGCAATTAAATCAGGTCTTGGATAAATAAAAGTACCATTATTTCCTAAAGATTCTTCTGGAACAAATCCCATGCTTTTTGCCAGTTGTACTGTATATGGTCCACATAAAACAAATATGGATTTTAATTTTAATCGTTCAGCCAGAACAAGACTTGCCCTTGCAATAGCAGCCCTGGTAAGAAGCACACTATAGCCTTTTCCAGACATTTTTCGCGAATTCCATAATCCGCAGAGCTCGCCTGTCCCTGTTTTGGAATATTCTTCTACAGTCGTCAATACTTTGTTATCCAACTCCAAAATGGCTTCCTCAAAAGGCAGTAAAATATTAGATTCTTTTACCTGAATTCGGGTGCCTCCATAAACTTCTTTGCAATCCATCGATTCAACGACTATTCCATATACTGAAGGATTGTAAAACCACTCATTGGTATTGGTGGTTATTTGAGTAATATTATAATCTGTCAATACTTTCCGATGCCCTTCTAAATATGCTTCACATGTTTTAAGTTCGTCTATTGATCTGAAGGCCCTGATTCGTATCATATATATTGCAACTAATTTTGTACAAAAAAAGTTAAGTAAAATGAAGAATCTGACCCAATGGGTATCTTAAAGATCTTCCTTTTGGAGGGCCGGATTTAAAGAATCTAAGCAATAAAACTTCTCCAATAGGTTTTGTTATTGAAAACAGATCACAAAACTGCTGACGCAATTCTTTTATTTCATTACGCATCTTTTCAGGAAAAAGGTGTTCGCCGCTGTGAACAAAAGCATTGAATGTGAGAGTGGCGATTGATGTAGGATGAACACAAATATTTTCCTTAGTGGCTCCAAGCCATATTCGCTGTAAGGCTCTTCCCCCATCATAAAAATTCTTGCAATCAAAGGCCGGCATTGTAATTAATCCAACTGCTGATGCACATTGTATTTGTTTTCTGGCAACTTTTTCAAGTCCTCTTCCTCCTCCCCAATCATTAAGTAGTTTAACCACATGCCAATTTTTTATCATCTGAAAGCCTGCCAATTCTGAAGGTGTCAAATCCGTAGCTCGTAAAACATCAATGCCATTTTTTGTTTGCTCAACTTCTTCAATTGTCCAACGACATTCTGCTCTGAAATCCATATGCCCTCCTTCATGCATAACTCTTATCCGATCCATTTTGGCAATCACTTCTCCAATTTCAAGTAAATTCTTTTCATCATCAATTATTTTCAGGTCTGCACCAGGGATGCTACAGGCTAAGGTGCGTATGTATGCAAGCGTTTCCTTGTCAATTAAATGTCTTTTCTGCTCAATATTTCTATTGGTCATACGATGAGGAATGCTTTTCACAAGATCATCACAAATATGGGGTTCAGTTTTAAGGTCGACTTTTGTGTGATTGAAAAAGCGAAATACACTAATCAGAATACTTTTTTCATCCAAATGTGGTTGTTCTACCATCACTTCTATGCCTAGTTCATGAGCTTTTATAATCAAGTTTTCAGTTGCTGACCCCAAACCCATTATAGTAGTTGTATGTTTATAATCTAATAGGGCAGCGTCATATTGATTTTCCAGAAACAAATAAAGACAACTATTTTGATACACCCATTGCCAGGTTTGACTGTTCGCTCCGCTTGGGGCAAGTATTGCAGCATGTACGAGAATTTCAACAGTTTCTTTTTTTAAATCAATTTGGTCGTTGATTAAAGGGGTACTATAATTTTGAATAAGAGCTTTCATCTCTTCCTTACTAAGAGGTGGTTTTATGTCGAGTGGTTTTTCTTCTGTTTTTTCTTTTTTCTTATCACAAATAGCTTCTTCAATATCTACAAAGTATCTTCCGGAGTCATGAAACTGATTTAAAGCAATTCTCCGGCAAACATCGGCGGTAATACCTCCTCCCAATGTGACAGCAGAGGCTAGTTGAGGCCATGTTGTTACGGTTTGTTCTATTTCAAGCATTGATGCTTTGAAGCGATGAGAAAGAGTCGCCTCACCAGCTATTGGTAATAAATACGGTACTTTTTGCTCATTTGTTTTTGCTTCCTTTACTTTGCTTAGATCAAGATGATCAATAAAACCATGCAGAATTGGTCGAGTTGGCTCCAGGTCAAATCGTTCTACATCAATTGTTCCCCTGTCACTCGCTTCCATAACTACGGGTATGCCAAGCTGTTTGGCTTTTTGTCGGCAAAGAATTTTTACATACAAACCGTCGCACTCATCTATCAGAATGTCAAGTTTCCCATCTTTAAGCAGGAAGTCATTAATGTTTTCTTCCGTAATGCCTTCGTGATAGCAATTAACTTTAAGAAAGGGGTCTATTTCCGCGATTTCCCTTGCCACTGATATTACTTTGGGCAGATTCAGGTTGTGAAGGCCGGTACGAATGCGATTGTAATTACTTAACTCAAGTATATCATAATCGGCTAGCCTTAACTCTCCGCAGCTTCTTTCCATTGCAATCGTTAAAGAGACTGATTGCCCAACCGATAGCCCGATAACTCCAATTCTTTTGGTGGCCAATACCGCTTTTTCCTGGGGAGTAATTTTATACATATTGCGGTTTGTACGTACTTCAACAAATTCTTTTTCATCCAGCATATGCACAAGTCTTTTTGACCAGGGATAATATACCCAAACTCCATATTCTTCATACGGTATGGAGCCTATGTGTTTCTTTGCGGCTTCAGTTAATTCACTTTTGCTGAAAACTATTTTTGGATTGGTGGATTTTACATATTCTTCAACTTGCCCCAGGATTTCATCAAATACATTTATTTCAGGAACTGCTGTAATCAGATTTTTTAATGCATCTGATCCGGCAGGATCATTTAAACGGTAAAAGGAAGGCTGAAAAATTTCCTTACCTGATTTGTTTTGTTTGATCAGTTTTTCGAGTTGGTGTTTCATAAATATATTTTCAGAGTTTGTCGGAAAAAACTATACTTTTGTACGTGCTACGTTTATAAATGGTTGCATAAAAGTATATCATTCCCGGTAAATGTAAATTATTAATAATGGATAAAAAGATTAACATATTATATGTAGACGATGAAGCTAATAATTTAGTGGCGTTCAAAGCGAATTTCAGAAGCTACTACAATGTATATACAGCGGAATCGGCGACTGAGGGGCTTCAAATACTGAAGGATAAAAAAATTCATATTATTATTACCGATCAGCGCATGCCGAATATGACCGGTGTAGAATTTCTCGAATCAATCATTAAAGAATATCCCTATCCCATTCGAATGCTTCTGACCGGCTACGTTGATATTGCGGCGGTAATTGAGGCGATAAATAAGGGCCAGGTGTACCGTTATATTATGAAGCCGCTTAATGTGGATGACCTGAAGATCACTATTGACAATGCTTTCGAGGTTTATTCATTGCGTGAAGAGAATAAAGAATTAATGAAGAGTCTTCTGCGCGTAAATAAGCAATTAGAATTTATGCTGCGCCAAAAATTGCTTTCAATGGATAGCAATCCCGATGCCTGATATGTTCTGATTTGGTCTCTTTACAGCTTCCGTTATAAATCCACCCTGTTTTTTTACACATCATTTCCTGGTAATTTCTCCTTGTTTTGCGAAAAATTTATTGATTCGCTTTGGTTCCACTTTGGCTCCTGTGAAAGCGATTGTTTTTTTATACAAAAGAATATATTTTAGGTAAAATGCTTAATAAAAATTACTATAAATTATTTCTTTAATTAGGTGTTTTAACTGATGCATAAGCTAAACGGATTGTTCATATTTGTGCTTTGTTACATATTACAGGTTTTATTTTGAGTGATTGAGTTGATGGATACGCGCTAATTAAAAGCCTTTTGATTATGAGAGTAAAGACCGAAATTAAAGCTGTTATTTTGCTGTTATTTGTTACAACTGCATACACATTTGCCCAATGCCCGGCAAGGCATATTGTAAAAAAAAACAGGGCGAGCATTGCTCCATACCAATATGACAGCTATGCATTAAAGGAAATAACTTTTGACCCGCTGAATCCACAGGTTGTTGAAATTGAGTTCACGGCTTTTGCCGGTCAGCAGTACAAACTTGTTTTCAGCACGTCGGACTTTGAAGAAGATATTAAGCTGAATATTTACGATAAAAATATGCGTTCAAAAAAACGCACTAGAGTTTACGATTCCAAAAACGGAATTGAAAAGCGCTGGACGTTTGAACCAACCAAAGCCGGCACCTATTATATTGATTACGAAATACCGCCTTCCGCCTCAGGAAAAAAGAAAAATGCCTGTACGGTAATGCTGATCGGTTTTAAAGACTGAACTTCCTCTATCTTATTTTTCTGCTGAACTGAGTTCTCATTTATACATTAAAACGGGATAGATTGTCGCTTTTTGAAAAAGTCCAACTTCTGCCTTCCAACTTCGTGCTTCCGACTTCGGTCTTCCAACTTCGTGCTTCCAACTTCAGTCTTCCAACTTCGGCCTTCCAACTTCGGCCTTCCAACTTCTGACTTCCGACTTCGGTCTTCCAACTTCCGACTTCCAAACTATGCAGGAAGATTTGTAAATTAGAGCGATGATCAATAACCGGAAGCCGACCTCTTTAATCGGATTTTATTTTCTTTTAGTTTACGTGTTGCTCCAGTTTGTATGGTGGAGCTACCTTATGTTTGAACTGAATACCGAAATAACCCGGCTTAAGTCGGAAGTTGTTTTATTAAAGTCGGGTAGTATAGAGGAAACCGTAAAAGCCGAAAAGGAGCTTCATTCAATTCTCAATAAGAAGCGATTCATGATAATAGGCGAGGGGAGTGTTTTTCTCATCATATTGCTTTTTGGAATAATAAGGGTGCGTAAAACATTTCAGAAAGAAACGCAATTGGCCATACAGCAAAGTAATTTTTTACTTTCCGTGACCCACGAATTGAAGTCACCCATCGCTTCAACACGTTTACAGCTGGAAACACTTTTGATCCGCGATATTGATAAAGCGAAGCAAAAGGAAATACTGATTAACGCGATCAGTGATACCGACCGGTTGAACGCGCTTGTTGAAAATATCCTGCTGGCCGCGCAGATCGACAAAAGTAATTTTGTATTGCACAGGCAAAGGGTAAATGTTTCGCAATACATCACACAGTTATTGGCTCGTCCCGGTATTGCCGGCGATCATAAATTGCATTCAGCCATTCAGCCGGATATTTTCATGGAGATCGATACTATAAATTTTGCATCGATCATACTGAACCTCATTGATAACGCCCGTAAGTATTCATCGGCGGGATCGAAAATAACCGTAGAGCTAAAAAAACCGGACAAGAAAATTTATTTGAGTGTAATGGATGAAGGCAATGGCATTAGTGACGATGAAAAGAAACGTGTGTTTGAAAAATTTTACCGGGTAGGTGATGAGAAAACACGAACTGCCAAAGGAACAGGGCTTGGTTTATATATTGTAAATTACCTGGTGGTGCAACACAGAGGAACAATAAGGATTCTTGATAATAAACCTAAGGGTGCAATTTTTCAAATAGAATTTTTTAAATAAGCAGGAAAAAGAGTCAGCAATTTATTTTCCACCTCTTATCTTCCAACTTCCAACTTCCAACTTCCAGCTTCCGACTTCTGACTTCCGACTTCGGACTTCCAACTTCGGACTTCCGACTTCCAACTCCTTCTAATCATTCAACTTCAGCACCGCCATAAACGCGCTTTGCGGGATCTCAACAGTTCCGATCTGGCGCATACGTTTTTTGCCTTCTTTTTGTTTCTCTAAAAGTTTGCGCTTGCGTGAGATGTCACCGCCGTAACATTTGGCTGTAACATCTTTTCGCATGGCCGATATGGTTTCGCGGGCAATGATCTTGGCGCCGATGGCAGCTTGTATAGCGATCTGGAATTGTTGCTTGGGAATAAGTTCTTTTAACTTTTCGCAAATTTTCTTTCCGAAGTCATACGACCTGTCTCTGTGTATCAGGGCCGAAAGGGCATCAACAGGATCGGCATTGATGAGAATATCCATTTTCACCAGGTCGGATGTTTTGTAACCTATGGGTGAATAGTCGAACGAGGCGTAACCTTTGGAAATGCTTTTCAGTTTATCATAAAAATCGAAAACAATTTCGCCAAGCGGCATTTCAAATATAAGTTCAACGCGGTCGGTTGTGAGATAAACCTGGTTTTGAATGATACCGCGTTTGTCCATGCACAGGCTCATTACAGCTCCTACAAATTCCGATTTGGTAATAATGTTGGCTTTGATATAGGGTTCCTCAACACGTTCGAGGGTTGTAGGATCGGGGAAATCGGAAGGGTTACGCAGGTGCAGTTCTTCGCCCCTGGTAGTGTATGCTATATAAGATACGTTAGGAACAGTCGTAATGACACTCATGTTAAACTCACGCTCTAAGCGCTCCTGTATGATCTCCATGTGCAGCATGCCCAAAAATCCGCAGCGGAATCCAAAGCCGAGAGCAGCCGAACTTTCAGGTTCCCAGGTAAGAGAAGCGTCATTCAGCTTAAGTTTTTCCATCGACGAGCGCAGCTCTTCAAAATCTTCGGTGTCAACAGGGTAAATGCCCGCGAATACCATGGGTTTCACATCTTCAAAACCTTTGATCATTTCGGTGCAGGGGTTCTCAACGTGTGTGATTGTATCCCCTACCTTTACTTCGTTCGCTTGCTTAATACCCGATATAATGTACCCGACATCACCAACACTTAATTTATCTTTTGGTATCAATGTCATTTTAAGGATACCTACTTCATCAGCAATATATTCGCGGTCGGTAGCGACAAATTTTACTTTATCACCTTTTTTTAATTCGCCGTTCATTATACGGAAGTAGGCGATGATGCCCCGAAATGAATTGTAAACAGAATCGAATATCAACGCCTGCAAAGGAGCTTTGGGATCGCCTTTAGGCGCGGGCACCCGCTCAATTATAGCGTCAAGTATTTCATAAACACCTTGCCCTGTTTTACCCGAGGCCACCATTATATCTTCACGTTTACAACCGATCAGGTCAACGATCTGGTCTTTCACTTCTTCGGGGTTGGCGCTGGGAAGGTCGATTTTATTTAATACAGGAATTATTTCAAGGTCTTGTTCTAATGCAAGGTACAGGTTGGAAATGGTTTGCGCCTGTATGCCTTGCGCGGCATCAACCAACAGCAGAGCGCCTTCGCAGGCGGCAATAGATCGCGATACTTCGTATGAAAAATCAACGTGCCCGGGTGTGTCAATAAGGTTTAAAATATAATTTTTCCCCTTAGATATATGCTCCATTTGAATAGCATGGCTCTTAATGGTTATACCCCGTTCTTTTTCGAGGTCCATATCATCCAAAACCTGGGCCTGCATATCGCGTTTTGAAATAGTTTTGGTATACTCCAGCAAACGGTCGGCCAGGGTGCTTTTGCCGTGGTCGATGTGGGCTATAATGCAGAAGTTACGTATGTTTTCCATAAGGCCTGCAAAGATAGCACTTATCAGGTATGAATGAACAGCGAAAACTATGAATTTACGATCGCTTATCGGATCAGGGAAACGTGTCCTGCAAAGCGGTGCGGCTTTTCAAATATATCAGTAATTTCAACCAGGTAGGAATAAACATCCTGTTGTGCAACCTCTTGCCCTTTATTGGCTTTGCCATCCCATGGATTGTTTATATTGTCGGTTGCGTAGATCATCTTTCCCCAACGATCGAATATTGACATTTTAAATGTATTAATTCCGATGCCGGTTCCGGTGAACTTGTCATTTATATTGTCATCATTCGGTGTGAAGGCATTTGGAATATAAAAGATAAACTCCGGCACCACCACCACGCAATGTTCAATTGAATCCACACACCCTTCCTGATTTTTCACTTTCAGCACTGTGCAATATGTTCCGATCTCACTGTATTTGTGATCCGGGTTTTGTAAAGTACTGGTTTTGTCATCCATCGGATCTCCAAAATTCCACAGCCAGTTTGTTGCTCCCGATGACTGATCATTAAATTGAAATTTTGGATCAACTATTGTAGCGCTGTCAGGTGTGGTTGTGAAAGCAGCTGTCGGGTTAGGGAATACATGTATCATTTGTGCTGTGCTGTCCATGCTGCTGCAGCCATTATCGCTTATCGTTTTCAGGTAAACTGTATATTTTCCCGGTGCGCGAAAACAATTTGTGGGATCCTGGCTGGCAGAAGTACCGCTGCTGAAATCCCAGAACCATTGTGTGATCAATCCTGATGAAATTGTACTTTGGTCGCTGAAGTTCACGCACAATCCCTGGCATCCCTGTGTTATATCTGCCGTGAATTTTACCTGCGGTACAGGATGCAGGTTCAGTGTTACGATGGCCGAATCCGGTGGTGTACCGCAGTCGTCATTCGCGACCACAGTATAAGTTTGTTGCGTTGTGGCTGTTACAATAATGTTTTGGGTGTTTTGTACGGGGCTGGTTAACCAGGTATAGCTGTAATTGCCATTACCTCCGGAGGCCTGGCTGTTCAGGTTTACATTGCCTCCCGGGCATACCGGTGAAATGCTTGCCACAGTTGCATTTAACGGAGGGTTAATGTTTATTGTTACTGTCTGCGGGGTTGTAGTGCAGCCATTAGCATCTGTAACACTTATTGTATAGGTAGTAGGTTGAGTAAGTTGTATGCTTATTGCTGCACCTGATTGCGAACCCGGCATCCAGTTTATGGTGTAACCGGGAGTGCCTCCCGACGGATTGGATGTTAGCGTTTTACTTTGGCCTATACACAATGTCTCCGGTTGTATAGCCGGCAAACTTAAAGCAGTAGGTTGTGTAATGATAACTGTACTTGTAGTCAAACAATTATTGGCATCACTCACAGTTACTGTGTATGTGCCTTGTGCAAATGTATTTACCGTTGCCGTGGTGGCGCCATTGTTCCAGGTATAGTTAAATGGAGCAACTCCGCCGGCAATGCTTGCTGTTGCTGAGCCATTATTATCTCCGTAACATGTTACATTCGATAGAATGGAAGTGCCTGCTGTTCCTCCGCCAATATTTGTGATGGTTACAGTCTCAATTTTAGAGCAGCCATTCGCATCATTCACTGTTACTGAATATGTTCCGGCCAGGAGTGCTGATGAAGTTTCTCCGGCAGCGCCATTGCTCCAGTTGAAGGTAAATGCACCGGTTCCCCCGGTGGCAGTTATACTGGCGCTGCCATTCGGATTTCCACATGTAGCGGAAACCGGGGTAGTAACTGTAGCAATAACTGACGGCTCTGTGATATTGATCGTAGTTGTAGTTACACAACCGTTGGCATCGCTAATTGTTACAGTATATATTCCTTGAGCAAATGTATTAACTGTTGCTGTGGTGGCACCATCGCTCCATGTATAGTTAAAGGGGGAAGTACCACCCGTACTATTCGCAACTGCCGAGCCGTTACTTTCTCCGAAACAAGCCACATTGGAAAGGACAGTTGTGTTGGCTGTGCCTGCGGGAAGATCCGGAACGGAAACCGTTTCAACAATAGAGCAGCCATTGGCATCATTCACTGTAACCGAATATGTTCCGGCCAGGAGACCAGATGATGTTATACCGGCAGCACCATTGCTCCAATTGAAGGTGAAATTTCCTGTTCCGCCACTGGCCGTTGCACTTGCGCTGCCATCTGGGTTTCCGCATTTGGCTGAAACAGGAGTTGCAAGTGCTGTAACAGCTGTTGGCTCAGTAACAGCGGCAACCGCGGTTGAAGTGCAATTTTTACTATCGCTTATTGTTACCGTATAATTTCCGCTGCAAAGATTGGCAGCAGTTTGACCTGTTGCGGAGTTCGTCCAGCTAAATTGATAAGGGGCCGTTCCGGAGGTGCCTTGCGCTGTAGCGGAGGCGTTGCAGGTGCCGGAACAGGAGGCAGATGTAACACTTTGAATAGAGGCATTTACCCCATTGTTGTTTAGTATAGTTGTAGTAGTTGTTGAATTACAATTGTTCTGATCACTTACAGTTACTGTGTAAGTTCCGGGGGCCAGGTTGCCTGCTGTTTGGGTGGAAGTTCCTGTGCTCCAGTTGTAAGTATACCCGCTTGTTCCGGCAGTTGCCCCGCTGGCCGTTACCATTGCGGTTCCATTACTTTGATTGCAGTCGGCGGCTGTATTTGTTGTGGAAAGTGTTAAGGCAGTAGGCTCATTTACAATTACCGCGCTGTCTTTCTTGCATGCGTTGGCATCAGTTATGGTAACGAAATAGGTTCCCGCACACAGTCCGTTTATAGTCAGACCTGTTCCGGATGTGCTCCAGGCTACTGAGATCGGATTTGTGCCCCCGCCCGCGATAGCAGTGGCTTGGCCATCGCAACTGCTATTACATTTGGTAATAGATCCGCTTGCAGTCAGGGTGAGTATTGCCGGCTGGGTAATTACGGCAGTGCTTGTTGCAGTACAGCCTCCCGCGTCTGTTATTGTAACTATATATGTTCCGGCACTTAAACCCGTTAATGTATTGGTTAATGAAGTGCTGACTGTATTTGCGCCATTGCTCCAATTATAACTATAGTTTGCCGAGGCTCCTGCAGCGGTAACTGTAACACTTCCGTTATTGCCTGCATAGCAGCTTATATTAACAGGTGTGTCCATAATTGCTGTCGGACCGCTGTTATTATTTATTGTTACGGTACCTGGAGCAGTGCAGCCGCTTCCGTCGGTAACGGTAACGGTATAAGTGCCGCCGGATAAATTTGTTTCAGTGATTCCGGTGCCTGTTGACGACCAGGAATAAGAATACCCGCTTCCTGATCCTCCTGTAACAGAAGCAACAGTAGCCGTACCATTATTTGACCCGCAGCTTGCATTTGTACCGGTTAAATTATACGTTATGGCAGTCAATTGGGGAACAGTTGAATTGCTTGTGGCGGTGCATCCTCCCGCATCTGTTATAGTTACAGTATAATTACCGCCGCCGTTCAAACCGGTAACAGATGCTGTTGTTTGTGTTGTTCCGCTCCAGCTGTATGTATATGGACCAGTGCCGCTTGAAACATTAGCTGTAACGCTGCCATTAGCCGAATTAAAACAGGAAGGAGTAGAGGTTAAATTGTAAGCAAGCGTTGTCCCTGCTGCAGGCACAGTAACACTTTGTGTTGTTGTTAATTTGATCGGGGTGCAGGATTGAAGAAAATTGTTTGTAACAGTTACAGTATAAATACCCGGCGTTAACCCTGTAATTGTTTGTGTGGTTTGTCCGGTGTTCCAGGAATACGTATAATTTGCGCCGCTGCCTCCGGTAGCAGTTGCTGTAGCGGTTCCGCCCGAACTGCCGGGACAGGTTCCTGTGGAAGAAACAGTGGCCTTCACAGTATCAATACAATTTTCAGTGATCGCAATAGCTGTTACATAACCAATTCCGGTAGCATAGACCAGTTTGTCAGCGTTGTTCAGCTTTAAGTCAAATACAGTATCAGGTAATGCAATAGTAGAGGTTAAATTAAGGCTTGCGTCAAGTATCTTGATCGATTTATACACCCCTGCATAAATATTATCACAATCGCTGATGTCCAATCCCCCATACCTGAATGCCACAGTGCCAATATTAGACTGAGTGATAAAAGCACCTGTTGTCTTATTCCATTTTTTTAAAGTAAATCCATCATAGGTAGTTAAGAAGTTGTTGCTGGCTGCAATACCATTCATTCCATTGGCGATGCCGGATGAACCGGACACGGTAGGGCCAACATATGTAATGCTACCCACTTCAATGAACGCATGATTCCCATTTACACCGAATATATTAGGACTCAGGGTTGCAGCTGGAACTTTGAAAAGGTAGTTGTCGGCAAATGTTGGATCTACTACGCTGCGTGCCGACAACATATAGCAATTAGCTGAATTGTCTATTGTTAAAAGGGCTATATCGTGCAATGGTCCTGTTGCCGACAAAACATTTACAGGGGTTAACTTGGCTAATGTTGAATCTAAAATACAGGCCTGGTAGGCTTTTGCAGTGCCACCACCCGCAATGATCGCACTTTTTGTACATAAGTTATAAGCTGCCCTCCAATATTCCTGGATATCAGTGCTACCTAATGAAGATGCAACAACAGTACCGCTGGGACTAAGTTTTAAGGCTTGCGCGCCATTTGTGTTGAACCCTTCGAATAAATAACACATACTACTGTTGAAGTCAACAAGAAAATCGCCGTAGTAATTTGTCGCACTAAATGTTGTAGCGGAGTATTTCCACAAAATTGTTCCTGTATTATTGATCTTTACACATTGATAAGGCGAATACGATCCATAGGCGTATACGTTACCATATTTATCATAATCAACATCATAAGCTTTATTGGTGGTGAATGCAGGGTTGGTTACCCATGGGTCGATCAGGACTGTTTCGGAGGAATTGTAATCACCGGAAAGTTTAAATGTGACTGTATTGTTGTGCAGATCAAAGGATGAAGCAAGTGGTTTATTGTTCACGGATGTAACAGGGGCGTGATCTGTAATTGGTCCGAAGTCTGATTTAATGACAATGTTCCCTCTTTCATCCAGTGATACTTTTTTGGCGCTGGAATATTTCATTTTCAGCTTTGAAACATCCGCTCCCGGATGAAGGATGATATTGTATTTGAATCCGGCTTTATTTTCAGGGAAGAAATACTCAACATCAATTCCGGGGTATAAATTTTTATAAATAATTTTTTTAAATACCGGAGCGATAATTGTTTTTTTATGTGATGGGTCGGATGGGTCGGAATAGGTACAGTAGTGTGATAAAGGATCAAGCGCTACAACCTGTACATTCGGATTTGAATTTTGCCATTCCATCTGCACTTTATGGTGAATGAGCTCAATCTCTTTTTCTTTTAATTCTTCCTCAATGCTTTTTCCTGGCTTATGATCATCCGCTTTATGTTTGTATTCATCATAGCGATAGGATAAACCTTTTGCCGTAAAATAGATCTGAACTCCGTTACGATTAATGGCGTATAGTGCGGGTTCATCCAAAAGAGTACTGCTCTTTGTAAACTGACCTTTGTTTTCAATAAATTCTTTGTTTTCGAAAGGATTGACAACCCAGGTTTTGTTTACAGCCGGTGTGTTTTGCGAAAAGGTAAGGGGAGAATATAAAAACAGCACGTTGAAAATGCCTGCTAAGCCCAGGAAAGTAGTGTTGCGTATGATATTTTGAAGTTGTTTATTGTTGTAACTTAAAATGGACATTAAGGATATTGATTTCTAGTTAATTATGAATTATTTTTTTAGAATGCATCATTATAAATATGATGACTGTATTTGTTTTATTTTAATATGTAAATCTGGCGCAAGAATTATAAAATGGCAAAAAACATTTTTTTTAATATAACATAGCTAACTAAGGGTATTGTTGCATTGATAATAGTTTGTGAAAGAGCTTTATTAATTCAAATTATTTATTGATTGTTATTAATTGAACATCAACACATTAAATCTAATTTTAGAAAACCATCGGATGTAAATAATTAGGTCAAAAAAACATTTATAAAAATATATATCATTTCTAAGCTGAAGTGCTTAACCAAATAGCTGCTTAAATTCATGTATATGTAATTTTATAAATCGCTGTTTGTCACATACCTGCCGACAGGTTCATTTTTCGTTGGTCACGCCTTTTGGCGTGATGCTTTTCATGGTTAATAACACCTGATTAAGAATCAAAAGAACACGTATTAACTGCTACTTTAAAAAGTTCCGAAATTTAGAGACGTTATTTTGGGAAGACAAGGGTGCCAGCCCCGGACTTATAAGTTTACTTTATCCAAACTACACATTCAACCTTCTGGATGTTTTTTACCCAGAGGATATAAATAGATCGGAATAACCCCAATTAATACATATACCGAAAAAGACATAAATGGTTCAGTCGCTTTGCTCCTTTTTACTACATAAGTTGGGCTTATAAATTAGTTGTGCAGAATCTTGAGAGCAATTAAACTGACTATTTTAACCGGTGAAATCAAGAAAAGTTATTGAAGGCGCGCACCGGTAAAATAAGTTTATCAGGCGGGAAGTCCCATGATTTAGGATTCAAAAAAAAGATTTTACATTTACAATGTCAAGCTAAATTATCATAAACAATAATCGGGAAACGTACTTGAATTAGTATTGTTAACTTGCAGATGCGTAAAAATAATTTTGTAATGAATGGTTTAGTTAAAAGCTATCTGCTTATTCTTATGGTATGTTTTTCAGTATTGAAAGTCCAGGCCCAATCGGTGGGAGGCACTATTTCCGGAGCGGTGTCGCTTTGCCCAAACGCTACCAATTCAGGATTTTTAACATTAACGGGAAGTGTTGGGACAATTCAAAAGTGGGAATCATCAACGGATGGGGGTGCAACATGGATCAATACCGGCAATACTATTGTCAATCAAAGTTATTTTAACATTACACAAACGACGTGCTACAGGGCCATTGTTAAAAATGGCGCGTTTGCGCCTGATACATCTTCGATAGCCTGTATTACTATTTATGCACCAAGCGTTGGTGGAACGATTAGTGGGGGAGGTACATTTTGCGTTGGATCAGGAGTTGGAAGTTTAAATTTAACAGGTAATACGGGCAGTGTGTTATATTGGTTATATTCAACAAATGGCGGCGTTTCGTGGACTACTGTTGCAAATACAACTACTTTTTTAGCTTATCCAAACATTACTCAAAATACAATTTACCGGGCGGTAGTTCAAAACGGTTCGAGTTGTCCTGAGGATACCTCATCAATAGCATCCATTGTAATTGACCCTCTTACCAATGCAGGAGCGATATCGGGTAATGATACTGTATGTTATCTTGTAAACGCAGGAAGCTTGAATTTATCAGGCAATGTCGGAACTATTCTAAATTGGTTATCCTCAACTAATGGTGGTGTAAGTTGGACAACTGTTACAAATACAACTGCAAGTCAAAGCTATAATGGCTTATCTCAAACAAACCTGTTTGCGGCAATAGTAAAAAGTGGCACCTGTAATGCCGATACAGCTTTTTTCACAGTAGTTGTATCAGTGCCTTTTGTTAATGCCGGTGTTGATACAACAATTATGCAAGGGCAAACGCTCACACTTAAAGGTGTTGGAACGGGAAAATCTTTATGGGCACCGTCAGCAGGCTTGAGTAATGATACCGTTTTGGGACCCACAGTAACTCCGGCTGCCACTTCAACTTATGTGCTCACTATAACGGATGCAAAAGGTTGCACAAACAGAGACACTGTATTAATAACGGTTACGCAGTCAGAATTTAAAGGACTGGTATCTAATTTGTTTACTCCTAATGGCGATGGAATAAATGATACCTGGCATATAGAAAATATTCAGGTGTTTCCAGGCAACGAGGTAATTGTTTACAACATTTATGGAAACGAAGTATACCAAAAAAAAGACTATGCTAATGACTGGAAGGGCACATACAATGGTGCCGATCTGCCTGATGGAACATATTATTATATTTTAAAATTTGATAAGCCGGCTCAGGTTATTAAGGGATCACTGGATATTTTAAGAAGCAAATAAATTATTTAGGACATGACTCCTGCGTGATGAAAAAAATAAACCTTGGCATATTATTTATTTTATCCTTCCTTTTTGCTAATGCCCAGCAGATAGGAATGTTTAGCCATTATTTTTATAATCCAATGGTTTATAATCCCGCTTTCACAGGTTATGGTGAGGGCCTCAATATTATGTTTATAAGTCATAATCAATGGGTTGATTTTAAGGGTTCCCCGCAACTCAACTTGTTTACGCTGGATAAGAGTTTTATGGATAAGAAAATTGGTTTGGGTTTAGGCTTAATAAGTGATAAAAAAGGCATAAATAATAGAGTCGGAGGTAATTTATCGTATTCATACAAGGTCAATATAAATGATGATGCGCATTTAACGTTTGGTGTTTCTTTCGGAATTCTTGATCAAACGTTGGATTATTCGAAAGTACAAGTTGAAAATGTTGCTGACCCAACTGTATTCACAAACTCGCAGCACAAAATTACTTATGATGCGAATGCTGGCGCATTATTTGTTTGGAAGGGGTTCGAGTTTAGTGCAGCCGTTCCACAATTACCGGGGAATAAAATAAGTTATTCAAATAGCACTAATGTGCGCGCTTATTATACACAGGCGCGGCATTATATGGGCTCGCTTAAATACAGATTTTTTGTTTCAGAAGATAAAGGTATTTCAATTTCTCCTCAGGGTTTGATTCGTTTTGTTGCAAATGCGCCATTACAATATGATGGCAATATCAATTTTGACTGGCATAATAAATTTTGGGTCGGAGCGACTTACAAAAGTGATTACGCGATAGCGGCCAATGCAGGTTTTTGTATTCATAAACAATTTTATATTGGCTATTCGTATGATATAATCGTTGGGAGTATCGGTAAATATTCCGGTTTGAGTCATGAGATCATGGTGAATTTAAAATTCGGAAAGAGTAAAAAAATAGCACCAGAGTCTATTGTGGAAGAGCCTGTTACTGATGAGAATAAAACAGAGGAGGAGGTAGCCGATGAAAAAAAGGCAGACAGCCTGGAAGTAAAAGTGGAAAAAAATGCACCGGTAACAGAAACTCCCAAAGCAAAAGAAACATCACCGGTACAAGTGAATACTGCGCCGGAAGAGCTAAAAATAATCCCTAAAACAGAAACCATTTTGCCTGTTCAGAAGAACGGAAATGAAAATCCTGTTGTTGTAAAGCATAAACAGTCTGTAAAGGAATCAGATAAAACGGTCAATAATTTAACTCCTGTTGCAATGAATAATACGTTTTGGATTGCTACCAATAAGGCAGGGGACTTTGCTGACGACACCGGCAATCCTTCTCAAAAAGGTTATTATGTGATTGTAGGCAGTTATCATAATGGAGATTTTGCCAAGGCAGAGGTTAAGCGATTGCGTAGAGAAGGGTTTAAAGAAGCAAATTGGATGTATTCTGAATCAACCCGGTTCAATTATGTATTTGTTTCGAAAATGAGCAGTAAAAAGGAAGCCGTAAAACAGGCTGAAATTGCTAAAACTATCGGAATAACTTACATCTGGATTCAAAAATTAATAGAATAGTTTTATGCCGGGGAAGAAAAAATTGACGTATTGAATTGAGTTTCTTTGCTTCCTGGCTGTTTTTAAACAAATTTATTGTGTGAATGGGGTGATTTTATCAAAAAGAAGTCAACAATGGAAACCAAGTTCATGCTTTAAACGTAAACTGAGTTTAAAGATCTCAAATGCGATTAAAATTATCATTTATATTATCTGTATTTGTTTTCCTTTTTTCACAAGTTTCAAGTGCCCAATGCGGGCCGGGAACGCCCGCTTTTACAGTTGATCTCACCGGTGATCCGGGTGGTGTTTGGACAAGTCCTGCTGTTGTAAGAAATGATAATTGCTGTGGAAGCACATCTCCCGACAGATGTATAAAATTTAACATTACACTGGATTCGGCTGCAGTAGGTATTTCTTTTGATATTATATCTGGCGCCCTGCCCCCCGGTGCTCTTTATTATCAGATAGGTTGCGGCCCTTTGCACTTAGTTGGAACACCTATTTGTTTATCAGGTACGGGGCCTCATGTCCTGACATTTTGTAAGCCCGGGAACAATCAAAATGTTTATCAAATATCATCAATCCCTGCGGCTGTTGCCGGAAAGGATGTTTCTGTTAATGAGGGGTGTACTACCCAGTTCAATGCAACAGGATTTAATACTTCAACTATAACATGGCATTCCATTTATCCCGGTTTGCCGGGAGCCTATGATAGTTATTTATCCTGTACTTCCGGCTGTCTGAATCCAACCATTACGCCGGGGTCCGGGCATCCGCCATATGTTGATTATGTAGTTTGCGGTCAACCTGCCGCTAATTGCAACTTTCAAACTGTATGCGACACCGTAAGGGCAATATTAAATTCAACCCTTGCTGTAGTTATTGTTCCAATTAATCCAACCGTTTGTTTCGGACAAACATCAACCATTATTACAGCTAACGGAAGTGGAGGAACACCCCCTTATACTTATTTATGGAACAATGTAAATCCATCCCAAAGTATTAATGTTGGTGCAGGCGTATTTACTGTCAGACTTTCCGATGCTTCTAATTGCCCACCAACTTATGCTTCTGTAACAGTTACATCTTTTTCAGTTACTATTTCTGCAGATGCAGGTCCCGATGATACTGTATGTGTACAGCACCCGGTTGCGACTTTAAATGCTTCCGTAACTGGCGCAAGTGGTGGAGTCTGGTCTGGTGGAGCAGGTGTTTTCAGTCCAAACAACACATCACTCATATGTACGTATACACCAACTTCTGCTGAACTCGCGAATGGTTTCGTTGACTTGAGACTTATAACCACAGGAAACGGAACGTGTCCCGCTGACACTGATTTCGTCCGGATTTATTATAAAGGGTTCACCGGTGCGGTTACTGTTACTCCCGTTAATGTGAGTTGCTTTGGTGGAAATAATGGTTCCGCAACAGTTAATGTTACCGGTGGTATAAGTCCATATTCTTATTTTTGGAATACAGCGCCTGCGCAAACAACAGCAACAGCGGACAATTTACCCATTGGAACCTATTCGGTGACAATTCAAAACGGAATCGGATGTACTTTACAAACAACGGTTGTAATTACTCAACCAGCGCCTTTAGCCGTAAATTCAGTAGTTACAAACGTGTCCTGCTTTGGCGGTAGTAATGGAGGTGTTTCACTTTCCCCGTGGGGGGGGATACCTTCCTATACATACCTGTGGCAGCCCGGAAATCAAACAGGCTCATCTGTTACTGCTATAGCAATCGGAACATATTCTGTTACGGTTAGGGATTCAAAAAATTGTCAAATTACAGCAACGTATGCGATTACCCAGCCGCCGCAATTATCTGTTACTCTTTCAACGACCGATGTGAGCTGCTTTGGCGGAAATGATGGTTCAATTACTTCTGCTTCAGCAGGAGGTGTTGCACCGTATACATATAATTGGAGTCCCATCGGAATATCATCTCCTAATGCTTCAGGTGTGTTCACAGGAACATACACTGTAACTATTACTGATAATTCCGGATGCACTGTTTCAGCCGCCGCTTCCATCACTCAGCCACCAGTTTTAGGGGTTTTAGTTTCAGGCACCAACGAAGTATGCAATTATTTAAATAATGGAACAGCTGCGGCCTCCGTATCCGGGGGTACCCCGGCTTATTCTTATAATTGGCAGCCTGGCGGACAAACCAGTGGCTCCGTTTCAAATCTTTCGGCCGGCACATATACACTTACTGTAACAGATATAAAAGGTTGTAAAACCAATTCATTAATTACAATTACAGAGCCCCCTGCGCTTGCAATAAATTTTATCAATAAAATAAACGTAAGTTGTTTTGGCGGCAATAATGGCGGTGTTACTGCCAATGTAATGGGTGGAATTCCAGGTTACAGTTATTTGTGGACTCCGGGATCGGCCACTACTGCCGCTATTAATAATCTGTTGGCCGGTTCATATACGCTTACTGCAACTGATAATAATGGCTGTGAGGTTCAAAGTTCAATAAGCATTACTCAACCCCCTGTAGCATTGTCTGTAACAGTATCGTCAACTGCTGTTTCATGTCATGGGGGAGCAAATGGAACATTGTCATCGTCGGCTGCCGGGGGAAGTATGCCATATACATATAATTGGCAGCCCGGAAATTATACAGGATCACCTATTGCGAACTTGTTTGCTGGCACATACACTGTAACAACCACTGATGCCAATGGATGTACTATTGCCCAAACAGTTACCATAACCGAACCACCTGTAATCGATTTAACCCCGGCTAGTATAAATTCTTTTTGTGGTGCAGCAAACGGAAAAGCTTCTGTTTCAGTTTCGGGCGGAGTATCACCTTATAGTTATCAGT
>JACPDY010000043.1 GCA_016183775.1 Bacteroidota bacterium | reverse complement strand
TGTTGATTTTGCCAGGTAAGGAAGCTGATCGTAATTTCCTAATTCATAATAAATGATCAGGATCAGAATCTTGACGGATGAATAGGCATAATTCTCAACCCGTTCGTTGTAGTTATTCACCAGTTTGTTCAACCAGTACAACGATCTTATCAGATCATTGTTAAAGCAATAAACATGAGCAAGAAAATAAATAATAGAGGAGATGTTCAGTTTATTCGCTTTGTGTTCGTTTTTTTCAAGCCATTGTTCAACTTCGTTCGTTAACTGCGCCGCTTTGTCGCGGATAAAATAAAACACATAGATACGCAGCAGGTTATTGTAGTACGATGCTTTAAAATCAATGTTCTCGTTGCGCCAGTAGGGCTTTGTGTCTTTGAGGTCCTGGAAATATTTTTTTACTTCTTCAAATGGCAATATGCCCTGGCCAACCGTAAGGATGTTGTGCAGGGCAATTCCGTATGTATTGATATTCGCAAATTTCATTTTCTCATGCCCGTCAATGAATTTTTTTAACTCAATGTAACTCTCCAGTCCTTTTTTATAATCATTCTTGTAGGAATAATAAAGTCCCTTTAACTGATAATGGTTTATTTTAGCCGCATAGGAAAGTGCACGTTTCTCATCTTTGATAAGTTTCATGTCTACATAATCATCGTAAGACAGTTCTCTGCCGGCAATTTTCTTCTGATCGATCTTATATCCGTATACCATTGAAGCTGCCATACTTTTCTGATACTCATGAAAATTTGCGATTTTATTCAGTATTGCTTTTTCCTTAAGTTGAAATTCAGGTTGGATATTTTCAAGCCAGGGTATGTTCTTTTCGGCCTGCTTTACTTTTTGAATGAAATGAGATATTTCAATATGATAGGTGAATAGTTCGTACTCCTCTGCAATGCCTAAAGCTTTTTCAAGTGTCTTTATACAGGCGAAAAAAAATTTTTTAATAAATAATATTTCCGCGTGGTATATTAATTCTCTGACCTTGTGACTTACATGGTCGCCGGTATGGAAATTCCTTAAACAATCCAATAGAATATTATTCAAACTGTTTTTCAGGCTGGAGAACACATTTGGTTTGATGTTGAAGAGAGAAATTATTTTCTTTTCGTCATAATTTTTTTGGCGGAGTATTGCATCAAATAATTTTATATACAAAGGATTTTGCTCCCTGCTTTTCCATTGGGAGAATGACTTGAAGTAAGCTTTTTCCGCTTTTGTAAGCGAATGAATAAGATCAAACAGGCCGGATGATGTTCTTTTTGGCATAGGTAAGAATGTTGATCGGGATAAATGTTATACAGATCACCCGGCGTTTTTCAGTTTCCCGGGTTCTAGGTCGAAAAACAAGAGAATTTTTCAGCCTTCATCATTCAATCCTTAAAATTCAGCTTCAATGGTATAAATATAATAAAATAAGTCAATTAGGAATAGTTTTGCTTTCATGATATAAATTTAAAATTAGCAGATTATGACCTTCAGTAAAGGCTAAAATTTATAAAAAATTGAATAAAATGTGGTTTCTCCTGCTTTAATTATATATTTTGCTTATCTGATAATAATGGAAAATAGGATTGACTTGAAAGTGGGCTTTAACTTATATTAGTAGCGTAGATATTTAGTCAATTCTCAAATTAATAAAACCCAATAATTAACCCATGAAAGAAAATTACACTACATCACCTATTAAGGGAGTAAGTTCTGCTAACGATACTATTTGGTTGAAATTAATATCTTTTTTCAGAAAGAAAAATTTAATAGCCTTAATCGTGGCTGCTGTTTTGCCATTCTTTTCGAACGCGGGTAATGTTGAGAAGTCGGTGACATTTATGTCTCAAAGCAGGGCTTTGTCATTGTACGTTCCCAATAGCTATAGCCCTACACTTAAATATAAACTTATTGTAAGTCTTCATGGTGCCGGCGATAACAGCGTTAATTTCAGGAATGCTATTTCGCCTATTTCAAGTAATACCGGTTCTCCTTTTTACAATTGCATCATCATTTGTCCTGATGGTGGAAGTGATCCCAGTAAGAGCTTTCAGACACCTGCAGGAGATGAGGAAATTATCCGCGTTGCCCGCGATTCAGCGAAGAAGTGGTATAATATTGATACCAATTATATTTACCTGAATGGTTTTTCATTAGGTGCGCGAAGTGCGTTGTATTATGGATTGAAAAATTATTCACTTTGGAAGGGTATGTTCCTGTGGACGCCGGCTGTACAATCAATTGCTGAAGCTGATAACAAATCATATTTCAAATACAGTTATTCTAACGCGAATAAAATTCCTATTTGTATGACTGTTGGAGCCAATGATGCCGGTTATGTGACCAAAGTACAGTACATTAAGAATATTTTGGTTGACTCCAATGGTATTGTACAGCTTAGGGTAATTGCGGGCCTGGGCCATAGTATTCCGCCTACATTTGCTGATGAATTTTGTTCGGGATTTGTGGATAATTTCTTTACCTCAATGTCTGCTTTGGATGCCGGGATATCAAAGATCAACGCCCCGAAAGTATATACGTGCAGTTCAAGCATAATACCAACTGTACGATTAATGAACAGGGGTACCACAACGCTTACATCCGTTGTGATCAATTACCGGATCGATAACGGGACCTTGCAAACTCATAACTGGTCGGGAACGCTGGCTTCTTTAACTTCACAAAATGTAACATTGCCTGCGATTACATCGGCAGCCGGAAAACATGCTCTTAAAGTGTTTACTTCCAATCCTAATGCGGGAGTTGATGGTAATACTTCTAATGATAATGTTACTGACTCTGTAACAATTGTAATAACAGGTCGTTCGCTTCCTCAATTCGATGGCTTTGAATTGCAGCCAACAGATGTTTTAGATCAATTAATTAACCCGGATGGTATGTATTCGTATTACCTTTCTACAACAGCCAAGACAGGCACCTATTCTGCCTATGTTCCGAATTTTCTTTATCCCATTCCGGGAGAAAAGGATGACCTTATAACTTATCCTCTTAATCTTTCTTCAGCACCTAATCCTGTTTTAACGTTCGACCTGGCCTATGTTTCAAGAAATTCGGGCCTTTCAGATACACTGGAGGTTTCTATCTCAACCGATTGCGGAAAAACGTATACCACTATTTATAAAAAATTTGGTTTGAATTTACCCACAACCTCTCCGACATTTAAGTCAACTCAATTTGTTCCTACAGCGGGGCAATGGCGTACGGAGAGCGTTTCTTTAGGTGCTTATACCTCTGCAACAACAGCCTTTATCAGGTTCCGTAATATATGTAATTATCAGAACGACCTTTATTTCTTTACAGCTACTCCTGTAAACGGCGGACCAGCGCCAGGTTACCAGTGGAAGGTAAATGGTGTTAATGTGGGCACAAACAGCCCTACTTATACAACTACAACCCTTACCAATGGTCAGGTCGTTACATGTGTTATGACCTCCAACCTGAGTGGAGTTGTTGGCAGCCCTGCGACTTCTACCGGCATTACAATGACCGTTAATTCTGCTGTGACACCTGCTGTGACAACTTCTATAACCTCAGGTACCAATCCGGCTTGCGCTGGTTCCTCTGTAACGTTTACTGCTGCACCAACAAATGGAGGTTCAGCACCATCTTATCAGTGGAAGGTGAATGGAGTTAATGCAGGAACCAACAGTTCCACATTTACAACAACTACATTGACCAATGGGCAGGTTGTGACCTGTGTGCTTACATCCAACGCGGCATGCGCCAGCCCGGCTACCGCAACAAGTTCTGGTATTACAATGACCATCAACACGGTTTCCGCACCTTCGGTTTCTGCTGCCATTACGTCGGGAGCAAATCCTGGTTGTGCCGGTGCATCTGTAACATTTACCGCCACACCTGCCAATGGCGGAACAATTCCGGCCTATCAATGGAAAGTAAACGGAGTTAATGCAGGAACCAACAGCTCTACATTTACAACAACTACATTGACCAACGGACAGGTCGTTACCTGTGTACTCACCTCTAATTTAGCCTGTGCGAGTCCGACCACCGCGACCAGTACAGGTATAACAATGACAATTAATCCATCTGTAACTCCTGCTGTTTCCGCTTCTTTAACAACAGGTACCAATCCAGCCTGTGCGGGCACTTCTTTGACATTTACTGCTGTACCAACCAATGGCGGTATCACACCGGCCTACCAGTGGAAGGTAAATGGAGTTAATGTGGGTACGAACAGCGCAACGTTCACTACAAGCACATTGACCAATGGCCAGGTTGTTACCTGTGTGCTGACATCAAATGCGACCTGTGCAAGTCCGGCTACGGCTACAAGTACAGGAGTAACAATGACCATCAACGCGATCCCTGCCACACCTGTGATCTCGCAGGCGGGAAGTGTGTTGACATCAAGTTCCGCAAGTGGAAACCAGTGGTATTTAAATGGTAATCCGATAGCCGGAGCTACCAATCAAACATATACCGTTGCACAGAACGGGAGCTACACAGTTATAGTTACAACAAATGGTTGTTCTTCGGCAGCGTCTGCTCCTAAATTAATGAACACTGTCGGCATAGGTCAATCCACAGCGGAATCTATATTCGCTGTTTATCCGAATCCGAATGATGGAAATTTTACTGTTTCGTTTAAGGCTTCAGTCAGATCAAACTACATACTTGAGTTGAAAAATGGATTGGGTCAATTGGTCTATCGTGAAGTGTTAACTGATTATGCGGGCACGTATTCAAAACAATTGAATATTGCTGAATTCGGAAGAGGTATTTACTTCATTAGTTTGTTGAACACCAGGTCCGAGATTGTTAAAAAGGTGATGGTATATTGATTTTGATCTTTTCGAAATAACAAAGCTGATCCGGCTACCGCGGGTCAGTTTTGTTTTTTATACCTGTACCATTTAATTTTTACCGGGGCCCTGTTTTCTTTTGAAGGGCTTTTTTACGAACGATCTCTGCAAACGGTTGTTTTTGTATTTTACTTTCCAGCCAGGAAATATAATCGAAATAGGCAAGTGCTGCTTTTTCATTAGGGTCATGAATGAGTTTGCCGACCTCCGTTTTTAAAGCAATAAAAGCAATTGTCAATTCTTTGGAGGAATTTATTTTTCTTATTTTTTTTTCTATGAAATCAAGGGCCAATCTTTCGAATTTATACAATGTGTTTTTTTTGTAGAGGAACCGGTAGGTTGATTTTATGATATATGGCAATAGCTCATAATTTCCCAATTCATAATGAGTGATCAGGTTAAGTATTTTTGCATAAGACAATATATCTACTCTTAAAACATTGTTTGATATCTCAAATATTTCGTTTAACCATGCAATTGTTTTTTTGTATTGCCCCGCGCCAAAATACATGTATGCGTACATGAAACGCAATAGGATCTTCGCATCCTGAGGAAGCTGAGTAAGTGTTTGTAGCTCTTTTTGTATGGCAGGAATAATGGCAATGCCCGAATTGAATTCTCCGGTGGCTATGCTCAGGTTTATTTCAAACTCATGCAGGCTGTATGTGATAACCATTCTGCTGCGATCATCCAACCTGTTACCATATTGTCCTGCAGCTTGTTTGAAATTTTGCAAATAGTGTAGGGCCTCGCTGTATTGTTTGTGTTCGCCATAATAATTCATGAGTGATCGTAAAGAGATAAAATACCGGCTGAGGTTTTCCGCAAGCAATTCGGGATGAGATTCCATATGAGCAATACTCTTTTTCAGCAATTCATTGGACTGTTTTAGTTTGCCGGTATTTTTTAAATACAAACTATTGCAGTGGTAATAAAAATATTTTTCCTCGTATGTTGCCGGTGTTTGTTTGTTGCTGTCCAAAAGCAGCTTGATCTGTTTTAGTGCTTTGATATTCTCGTGATTTCCTGATCTTTTGTTGTATAAAATGGTCCGGCTTGAAATGTGTTTATATGTGTTTACAATGTTTAATCTCTTTATGGCCAACTGTTCTGCTGCAAACAAGTCATCGAGTTCTTTTCCCGTACCACTCTCATGTTTTATCTTACCATCAAAAATTTTTCGCTCCCATGAATGAATGTCTATAATGTAGGGATACCGTTCGTGTTTTTCGGCACTTTTTTTTGCTTTTGTCAGCATCTTCCTGCAGGACTCATTCAGCCCCTTTTTATATAGAACGGAAGCATTATCCAGCAATGTTCTTAACTGCATATCGACCGAAATTCCTGAATGATATACTCTCAGGCTTTTCAGGATGAGCTCATACAGGTAGTTCTTGATTCTTGTGAGTTGTTTTATAAATACAGTTTCTGAGAATTTTTTTTTAATTTCTTTTTCATCATATTCTTTTTGCCGTCCGATCACTTCAAATAGTTTAATATAATTCTTGTCACCTTTTTGTATAGATGCAAAAAGTTTAAAGTATCTTTTTTCATTACTACTCATTGATCTTATCAGGAGGAAAAGGTCGTCCGGTTTTTTCATGGGATTGTATGAATATTTATTAAAATATTGTTAAATATAGCTATTTTATCAAAAAAAATGAATTTATATGGCCATTTATTATTTAATGGGAATGTATAAAATGAATATATTTGATTTGACACCGGGCCATTAATGCAATAACTTTATTTCAATACGGAGATGGTTGGCTGGGGTCAGGGAATTTGGGGTCAGTGTAGATAAACGTTTAACCGATTAAGCTCTATGAGGAACTATATTTTTATCATTTGCATATTAGCAGAGTGGCCTGTAAGTTATTTGGTTGCACAAACCTTCGGCTATCCGTCTGTTGCCCTAAATAATAATGTGTATAAGGATGAATCGGTTTATAAAGAGCAGGCCAGGCAGTTTATAAAAGGTCAACCTGTGAAGTTTATAGAGAACAGGGGGCAACTAACCGATAATAATGGAAGACCGGTTCCATTTGTTTTTTTTAAAGCATCAGCCCAAGGTGTGGATATGTACGTCACTGAAAAAGGACTGATCTATGTTTTTGTAAAAGTGGAAGAAGAAGATCATATAGAAGGAAAAGGTGAAGTTGCTAAAGCTGAATTATGTATTGTAAATATGAATTTGAATGGGGCGGATATACAGAGAGAAAATATCATCAAAGAAGGGGCCTCTGTTACTGATATTAATTTTTTTCTTTCTCACTGCAGCAACGGGATAACCGGAGTTAAGGAGTTTGAACAGGTAATTATAAAGAATGTTTATCCCGGTATTGACTGGGTGCTATACAGTTCCAGTGAAAAAGGGTTTAAGTACGATTTTGTGGTTAATCCGGGAGCTGATCACAATCTTATACAATTGGATTATTCCTCCCCCGAACCATTAAGGTTCAATAGTAAAGGAGGTATCCAATTAAAAACAAAGCTCGGAACATTGCAGGAGGATGCACCATTAAGTTTTCAAAATGGGAATCAGATAGGAACTAAATTCATTAAAACATATGATCAACATAACAAGTGCGGTGGATATGATACACGCATTCAGTTTGCTTTGTCCGGTTACGATCGGCGTTTTCCGCTTACTATTGATCCGCAACTTTGGTGGGCCACCGGCTATGGCGGCAACGCGCATGATGGACCAACCAGTGTAAAATGTGATGCCGATGGAAATGTTATTGTGGCGGGTTATGGAGCAGGTAATAACACTTTTCCTTTATTTAACGCAGGTGTTTATTACCAAACTACGTCCATTTCCTGGGAAGGTTTTATTTTGAAATTCAATAGCTCGGGTGTCCGATTGTGGGCAACTTATTACGGAGGTTCGGGTAGTGATATTTTTTATTGCGCGACCATTGATTTAAATAATAACATTTATGTCACCGGGGTAAGTGATTCCCCTGATTTTCCTTTGAAAAATTCAGGCGGGTATTTTCAATCTGTACAAGCGGGAGGGCAAGATGGTGTTATTCTCAAATTCGATAACTCGGGCAATAGGTTGTGGGCCACGTACTATGGAGGCAGTGCAGATGAATTTGGGGGTCAATCTATAACCACAGATGCAAGTGGAAATGTATTTGTAGTAGGTAATACCACATCAACAAATCTTCCATTGTTGAATCCGGGAGTGGGCGCTTATTTCCAGGGAATCTATGCCGGAGGAAATATCACTAATTATACTTATGCCGGAGGCGATGCGTTTATTTTAAAGTTCGACAATACCCAGACTCTTAAATGGGCTACGTATTATGGAGGAAGCGGACTTGAGAATTGTTTTTCTGTTACCGTTGATATTGCAGGAAGCGCTTTTATTTGCGGATACACAGGCTCTGCCAATCTGCCTGTGAAGGATCCGGGGGGAGGAGCCTATTTTAACAATACTCTGGCAGGAACTTTCGATGGCTATATATCAAAGTTCAGCAATGCGGGAGTGCTGCAATGGGCCACGTATTATGGAGGAAGCGGTAACGATTGGGCAATGGCCCTTACAACAGATATAAATAATAATTTATTTGTCTTAGGATACACAGGATCTTCCAATTTGCCTCTTCAGAATCCGGGCGGTACTTCTTATTATGACGGAACCTTGGGAGGAATTTATGATGCATTTGTATTAAAATTTAATAATGCAGGTGCGCGTCAATGGGCAACTTACTATGGTGGCAGTGGTGACGAGATCACTTTTTTATTAAGTACATATAAATATGTTTTCGAGCCGGATGCACATATTGTTGTTGATGTTTGTAATAATATATATGCGGCCTTTGAAACATTCTCAACAGATATTGCCACGTATAACCCTGCCTGTGGTTCTTTTTATGATGGGTCCTTAAACAACGCGGGCAGTGCTTTTAATAATGATATTCTTCTTGCGAAATTCGATAATACCGGCTCTTTGTTATGGGCAACCTATTGGGGCAGCAGTTTAACTGATTTCAGGGAAGGTTTGGCAACTGATCTGAATGGGAGTGTATATATGGTAGGAGAGTGGTATCAATCTACAGGCACCAATTATATTACCGCTGACCCTGGCGGAGGTGCTTATTATGATGCTACTCCCAATGGAGCAAATGAACCATATATAGCTAAATTTATACCCACTCTGCCTGTATATACTCAGAATCAGGTTAATCCCGGTTTGTGCATTTGTAATGGAACGGCAACAGTAACTGTGGCTTGTGGTACACCGCCTTTTAATTATGTATGGAGTAGCGGATCTCAAACGCTTAACGCAAACAGTAACACGAATACCATTACCGGTCTTTGTTCCGGTAATTATTCCGTTAAAGTAACCGATTCAAACTGCAACATAAACAGTACCACAATAAATTACATTCTTCCGGGTGGTTCCGGAAGTGTATCTCTGAGCAGTACGCAAAACAATGTATCCTGCACCGGATTCTGCAATGGCAGCGCAACTATCGCCGCAAGCGGAGGAACCTCTCCTTATACCTATTCATGGAGTAATGGCCAAACCGCTTTAACCGCAAGCGGACTTTGTGTCGGCACGTATTCGGTGGTTGCTACAGATGTGGGCAACTGTACATCTGTTCAAAGCATTAATATTACACAACCTTCAAAGTTGGCTTTGGGATTTTCAACCAATTGGTCCTGTTCAGCTAATAAAGCCACAGTAACTGTATCTCCCGCAAATGGAACCCCACCTTATGTTTATTTATGGAATAATAGCCAGACTACTTCAACCGTATCCGGGTTAAATGCCGGTACATACAGTGTAACTGTAACAGATTCTAAGGGGTGTACTGCAACCGGTTCAATTATTGCAGAAAATATTCCGCCGGTGATAGCTGCTTCAATCACAAATAATACATGTAATGCAAATGGTAGTATAATAGTCAAGGTGAGCGGAGTGTCGCCTGTTATGTATAGTTGGAGTTCCGGCCATACAGCAGCAACGTATGATAATCCCGCACCGGGTATTTATACGGTGACTGTTACTGATGGAAACGGTTGCGTTGCTACTAAGACATTCAGCGTAACTAATAATAGTCCGGTGTCGGCAACATTTACAAATTCACCCACTGCCTGTACCGGCACCAATGTGAACTTTACTAATACCGGGACAACCGGAGGAACAACAACATACAGTTGGACGATAGGTGCCCCTGCTAATGTAAGCGGAACGACTAACGATTTTTCATATGCTTTTTTAACAACAGGAACATACAGTATTACGCACCAGGTTTTTAGCGGAGGATGTCTTCATACTATTACAGGTAATGTAACGATAATAAATTGTACAGGTGGTCCGACAGTAACAACGAATGCTGCTTCGGTGTGTCCCGGTTCATGTATTACGGTTACATCAAGTTCAGTTGGCGGCGCTACCCCGTATACTTATAGTTGGAGCACAGGTTACACGGCACAAAACATAAACGTTTGTCCTGTGTCCACTACAACTTATACGCTTACAGTAAAAGATGCAAGTGGAAATACATCTACATCAACTGCGGTTGTAACTGCCAATCCTGCCGTTAATGCAACAATAGCATCAACCAATATAACCTGCAATGGAAATGCCAATGGCTCAGCATCTGCATCGGTCGGAGGCGGAACTTCCCCTTTTACTTTTAATTGGAGTAGTGGCCAAATCACTCAAACAGCTACAGGCCTTTCAGCAGGTAATTACACAATAACAATTACCGATTCAAAAGGTTGCACCGCAACCTCAAGCGCCGGAGTAATTTCACCTCCTGCTTTAACCGGACAATTCACCAAAGGAACAGCCAATTGCGCAGGTTGCGGCTGCAAAGAATGGATAATGATAACCGGTACTGGCGGCACAAGCCCTTACAGTTATACCTGGCCGGATGGATATGTGAACAGATACAAGAACCAACTTTGCCCGGGAGCATATACTGTAAATATTAAAGATAAAAACGGGTGCAGTGTGACTGTTAACTTTACTACACCGTGATAAGTATCAACGCTTCGCCTTCCTCATCACTACCTCCGCAAATGATTTTCCTTCTGTTTTACTATCCAACCACGAAATGAAATCAAAATACTCTAATGCTTTTGCTTCAAAAGGATGTTTGGTGATTACTCGCAATTCCAAGTGAAGTTTCTTAAAAAAATTAATAGTCTCTTTTCGTGAATTTGATTTGGGCAATTGATTTCGTATAAATCTCAGTATTGCATCCTCGGTTTTATATAATCTTTTTCTTTTATGCAGAAAACGATAGGTGGAACGAACGAAATATGGCAACAATTCATCATTCCCTAATTCATAATGAATTATCAAATTTAATATTCTTGCAAAGGCCGATTCGTCTTCTATGTAATTCTGATCTGATCCATCCAATACCGCTGTATTCCATTTTAGTGCCGCTTTGTAATTCTTTGTATATAAATAGATAACCGACAGTTTAAAAAATAAACCTGATTTATATTTATGATCTACATTATTAATATTTATAAATTTTTCAGCCTCCATTGCCAATTGCAATCCCCTGTCAAAATTATTCACCTTCAAAAACCCCTCTAACAAATTGCCATAAGCAAGGCATGTAAGGTTTATGAGCGTATACCTGTCACTGCGATTTAGCTTCCAATTCTGAACATGAATGAGCTTGTTCAAAGCATACTCTGCATTTTCGGTGTCTTTATTCAAACATCTGGCAACAACCAGATCACTCAGTGTGCTTATATACATATTCATATTTTCAACAAGCCAATCCGGTCTTGATTCAATATTTTGGAGTATTAATTCTGAATGGTGCACGCTCTTTTTAAAGTCATTGGTTGTTGAATAATAAATCATCCATATCCTGTGGTAAGCGTAAAACTCTTCATAACCTGCAGGTTCTGCTGCTTCAGACATCACAGGGTCTTTAATTATTTTCTCCCATTTCTTTTTTGTGCTTTCATCTCTTATTTCACCTTTTTTAAGTAGTTCAAATGTCGAATGAGTAAGATGCCGGTACTTCAAAATGGAAATCATCTTTTTATTTATTACTTCCTGTTCAACAAGTATATCCTTACGGGACAGAACTGATCTGAAATTCATTTCCTTGTTTAAAAGCAGAAGCGAAGATTCGTGTTTTTCATGTTCCGCGGCCAAATGTTTTGACTTTACCAATATTTTATCTCTAAGCTTTTCCAATCCCTTTTTTTGACAAAACTCAATGTCGGAAATATCTTCCCTTACTTTACTTTCAATGGTTTTTCCCGAATAATAAAACCGCATGCTTTTTAAAATAAGCTCCTGTAAATAATTTTTTAAGTCCGGAAGGAGGGTAAGTATCTTTTCCCTTTTGAGCTTTTTCTTTATTACTTGTTCGTCATACACATTTTGAGTGTCAATAATTTCAAATAAAAAGAGGTACTTTTTTTTACCCGAAGAAGAATAGTTCGCAAGTTGTTTAAATATCCTCTTCTCTCCTCTAGTTAAAGATTTTATCAACTCAAATAGATATTCTTCCGATTTTCTTGACATTTCGTTTCCGATAAATAACGGTATAAAATTACATAAATTATGCTATTTATGGCATTATTTAGTATAAAATATAATTAATATCATTTTACAATTCCTATTTAATTTAAAATATTTGTTTCATTTTCATGGCCTTTTATCTCAATTTTATATATAACAAAATCAATTACAGCCTTGAATAATTTAAGTGTGGTGAAATAAAAAATCTCAAAAAATAAACGTTAAAAAACAAATTACCCATGAACTCAAAAACTACATCCGTTAAAATCGTATTTGCTTTTTTCATTTTAACTTCAGCAATAGCCATGTCTCAAACGCTCACATCAGTAACAGGAAAAAGAATTTATGAACATCACAGCTCAAGTATTAATGGCAACAATTATTACGGCACTTACGCCAACGGATTCCAATCCGGTTATGATTTCCTGAACAATGTGTATAAAAATACTACAACATCATCCGACCACGCCAATATGGACCTGGTAGAAACCAATGGAATTTTCGGCAACGGGTACAATTACAAAAATGTTGGATTTACTTCCGGTGCCAGCGTAATATGGAATGGCGCCATTTATGGCAATGGGGCCACAAAATATTATTTAATTCCCGCAACATTCGATTATGCCAATACCACCCAGGCAAGTGAACTGGCTGCTGCATATAATTCAACTGCCGCTTCAACAACAGTTGACGTACCTCAAAAGGGCAGAACGTATATTGCTAAACTGATTCTTACAAATGCAGTGAGGTACGTTGCAATTAAGATAACAAATACCCAAGGCCTTACAGAGCAACAAGCCCAGGATATGGTGGACAATAAAAATATTTATGCCGATGTTTATTTTGACTTCGATTATAAGTACGGTACGATTTTCGGGCCCGTTACATCTTTTTCGGCCAGCAACACCAATATTTGTGTTGGACAGCAGGTTAGTTTTGCCGATCAGACAACAAATACACCTACCACCTGGAGTTGGAGTTTTCCCGGAGGATCACCTGCCAGTTCAAACTTGCAAAATCCTGTTGTTACCTACTCAACTCCCGGAACATATAATGTGGTGTTAACTACTTCAAATACGGGAGGCAGTACAACGTTGACAAAAAATAATTTTATTGTTGCAAATCCTCTTCCGGCAAAACCTGTTATCAGCTCATCAGGAAATGTTCTTACCTCAAGCGTTGCCAGCACTTACCAGTGGTATTTAAACGGAAATATTATCATAGGGGCTACAGCACGGTCATATAATGTTACATTAAACGGAAATTATACCGTGGTCGTTACCGCGACGGGAGGGTGTGCCGATACTTCAGCTACCTATGCGTTTACCACCACAGGAATTGATTTGGTTAGCAGGAATAATATGTATTTAACTATATTCCCCAACCCTAATGACGGGCGCTTTACCCTGTATTTTGATGCGACTGACAAAGCTGATTATACAATCATTATAAAGGATGTATTGGGACAAACAGTATTCACAGATATTTTAAGGGATTTCACCGGTAAATACTCAAAACAACCGGATTTAAGTAATTTCGGGAAAGGCATATTCACAATAAGTTTGTCTAACCCGGAGCATGAGTATATAAAAAAAATGTTGGTATTATAATAGCATGTTCAAATTTGATATTTTTAATATACGTATTCGTATTTTTTCAAACCCTCGATCGGAGGCTTTTATGCAGGCTCTGTAGAGAATTAAAGGACTGAGTGAAGACTTTTGGTTTAGAATTATTTATCGCACTTAAATGATTTTGGCATGAAAAAAATATACAATTTCCTTGTCGCACTGCTTATTGTAGTTAATATACTTGCCAACGGCAAAGAGGGCTATAAAAATAGTCCAACCCTAAAAGTAGAGGCAAACCAATGGATCCAATCCCAGCCCGTACAATTTTTAGAAAACAAAGGGCAGATGACTGACATGAATGGCAAGCCTGTTCCCTTTGTGCTTTTTAAATCCGAAGCTCCCGGTATGAATATGTATGTTACTGAAATGGGGGTAACATATGTATTTGTAAAAATAGAAGATGAGGTTTCTTCGAAAAGACAAGCCGAATGGCTCAGCACAGGGCAGACAAATGAGAAAGAGGGCACCCTTCTCAATACAACACCAGTCCCCATTGATGAAGGGCAGAACCGCAAAATAGAATGGAGCCGGATAGATATGAATTTACAAGGCGCAACAATTAAAAAAGAAAATATCATTCGGGAAACCCCATCAGTTACAGATTTTAATTTTTTTTACGGTCACTGCCCCGATGGAATTTATGGGGTAAAAAAATATGAAAAAATAACCATTAAAAATATTTATACCGGAATTGACTGGGTACTTTACAACAGCAACGAAAAAGGTTTTAAGTACGATTTTATTGTTCATCCCGGAGCAGATTATAAACAAATAGAGTTGATATATAAAAGCAAAACACCCATCCGTATTAACAAACAAGGCGAACTGGAGTTATATACCCAACATGGCAATGTAAAAGAAAACACACCGGTAAGTTTTTATGAAGGGCGAGAAATAATTACCCGCTTCAGGCAGAACTACCAGAAGCCAATAGAGATAAACAATGATAAAGGGTACGAAACTTCCGTTTCCTTCCATCTCATATCTCATATCTCACATCTCACCTCTCTATTGACCATTGACCCCCAGCTGGTTTGGGCTACTTATTTTGGAGGAACTACTAATAATTCTACCGGATTTAATTCTACTACAATTCGCAGTATAGATTGTGATCTTAATAACAATCTCTTTGTAGTAGGCAGTACTACTTCTAATCTTAATTTCCCCCTGCTAAATCCATTTGGCGGTGTATATTTTGATGGCACAACAGCCGGTGGTTGGCGAGGCCTGAATGATGATACGTTCATTTCAAAATTCGACAATACAGGCAAATTACTTTGGTCAACATATTATGGAGGAAGTAGCAGGGACGATGGACAGTCGATCGCTGTTGACTTAAATAACAATGTATTTGTGACTGGCAAAACAATATCTTCAGACTTTCCAACTCAAAATGCCTTTGGGACAACTTATTTCCAGGGTCCAATGGCGGGTATTGGAGTTTTTAAGGATGATATATTTGTTTTAAAGTTCAATAATGCGGGAGTTCGGCTTTGGGCTACATGTTACGGAGGATCGGATGGTGATGTAGCATTGTCTATATGCACTGATCCTATTGCAGGAAATGTATTTGTAACCGGCGAAACAAACTCTTTCGATTTTCCTGTTTTAAATCCCGGAGCCCCGGCATTTTACCACCCCAGTGTTGGTGGCAATATTACAAGAGCATATATTTTAAAATTCGATAATACGGGTACCCGCCTTTGGGCTACTAATATCGGAGGTACTAATGGTGCATCATCCAGTGGATATTCTATTTGTAGTGATGCGGCCGGAAATATATTTGTTACAGGAGGTGCTTTTAAGATTAACTATCCCGCTCCAACTGATTTTCCATTTTTAAACCCAGGCGGCGGAGCCTATTTTGAAACAGTAGCAAATCCAATTTCATATAATTGGACAATATTTATCCTTAAATTCAGCAATGCCGGGCAACAACTTTGGGGTACTTTTTATGGAGGAGCTACAAATACACTGGGTATAGGATATACTATTTGTGCCGATCATTCAGGAAACGTATTTGTTACAGGTGTAGTCGGTGGTAATATTCCTGTATTGAACCCTGGAAGTGGAGCTTATTTTCAACCAACAGTTGGAAGCGTTAATGATGCATTTATTTTAAAATTCAGTAACGGAGGCGTTCGCCTTTGGGCCACTCATTATGGAGGAACTGGACAGGAGTACCAATCATTTGGGGCATATACATATACTTATGATAATATAGCCGTTGATCCCTGCAATAATGTTTACATAAGTTTTCATACTAATTCGTCCAATGCGCCTGTACAGGATGAGCTTGTTCAAAATTCATGCAGCGCCGGGTTTTATAAAAACACTACTAACTGTGCTGCAAATACTTTTATCACCAAATTTAGTAATGCCGGCACTCGGCTTTGGGCAAGTTATTTTACCGGTGATCAATCTTCCTCCGGCAATATGGAAGCTTTAGCGGTAGATAAATTTGGTAATTTGTTTATGGCTGGTCAAATTGAACTTTTCCAAGGTACTAAATTCTACTTTCCCCCAACGAACCCTGGCGGGTTGGCGTATTATGATGGCAATAACAGTTTGGCCAGAGTATGTGGTTACATCGCTAAATTTATACCCGCTCAGGCCAGTTATATCCAAAGTCAGGTTAACAACACTTCATGTACTCCTTGCAATGGAAGTGCGACCATCACCGTAAATTGCAGTAATCCAAACTACAGTTACGTATGGAGTAATGGTAGCTCAACCTTGAATAGTTCCATCCCTACCAATACTATTTCCGGTCTTTGTCCGGGTACCTATACTGTAACTGCGACCAGTAATTGTAATCAAACACAAATTGCAACATTTGTTATTGCAGGGACACCGTGTGGCACTTGCACTTTAACCGGACAATACACCAAAGGTACCTCCAACTGCGCCGGCTGCGGCTGCAAAGAATGGATAATGATAAATGCAACAGGAGGTACAAGCCCGTACAGTTATACCTGGCCCGATGGATATACCAACAGATACAAAAACCAGCTTTGTCCCGGCAATTACACAATAAATATTAAAGACAAAAACGGATGCAGTGTGAACGTTAATTTAACCACACCCTAAAAAATCAGGAATTTTTTCGCAAAGCTTTCTCTTTTACGAGTTCGGCAAAGGGGCGGTTCTCTATTTTACTTTCAATCCATGATATAACATCAAAATATTCAGGGAAATGAGAATATTTAGGATTTTTAAATACAATTCCCAACTGCTGTTTTAGTATACCAAACCCTATGATTTGCTCTTGTTTTTTTTCATAACGGTGTATTTCCTTTTCAAAAAAATAAATCATTCTTTTTTCAAATTCAGTAAAGCTTGTAGTTTTCATTAAAAAATGCCGGGCTTGTTTTGCCATGTATGGAAGTAATTCATTATGCTCCAATTCATAATGAGTAATAAGTAAATAAATTCTTGCCATAGCCTGAATATCCTGCCTGTACTTCTGTTTGAAAGCAATAATTTTATTGAGGTATTTTAATGCCTCATGGTAATTTTCCGATAAAAAATAAGCGGAAAAAAAATTGTCCCACAAGGCAATTCTATTCGGATTTTCAGCGGTAGCATCTATTGTAATCCCTTTGCCTACCTCAATAGCTTTCAGGAGTGCTCCGCATTTAATTTGACTTACCATGTAATTTAAGGTGAGTGAAAACATTTTTAGCTGTAGTTCTTTAGTTCTCCTTTTTGATGATAAAGAATTTAAAAACAAACTTGCCTTATTTAATACGTCGTCACACTTTTTATAATCTCCGCGTATAGAATTTATTATCATATTATTTGATAGTGAATTCAGGTATTCGTGTGCCCGGTTTTTAGAGTTATTCGACTCAAGATATTTTATCCATTCCTCTTGTCTTTTGTATGCTACAGTGCTATTATACTCCTTGAGTAAAAAAAATGAAACTTGAAAATGTATGTTGTAATAATCTTTGATTGCAGAATGAGTCAGTGCGGCCTTAGGCGATGCTAACAGGGGAGAATTAATAATCTCCTGAATACGTAGCTGATTGAGTTCCTTGCCATCAGATTCATTGAATAGATAATGAACCTTGTCAGCCAGATGTTTATATTCAATTCTATTTCTTACATAGTCTGAATATTTTCTTTCATTTTTTATTTGTTCATTCGTTACATATTCAAGATCCATTTGATTGGCTGTTTCGCGCGCTATAGTTGATCTAATCGAGCATATTTCAAGCAGGAAACCATACTTTTCATGCTGTATTATCAATTTTTCAGCTTTCAAAAGGATTGTTTTTGCCATTTTATAAATTTTCTTACTTACAAGTACTTCAGCTTGATCCAGCAAAGCCCGAATTTGTATATTCTCAGAAGTATCTGAATGATATTCGGTTAAACTTTTTAAAATAGCCTTAGTGAGGTACTCTTTCGCCTTTTTAAGGTTATGAAAAAACCCTATTTTCTTTAATTCCGATTTCAATAGTTGAGTATCATATGCTTTGCCTTTAGAATTATTGATAACATCAAAAAGCTTTAGATAACTACGAGAGGTTTGCCTGCTCCCTCCCTTTACGCTATATGCCTTGAAAAATATCTTTTCCCGACTATTCATAGATTTTATCAGGATAAAAAGATCATCTGAGGGTGTCTTCATTTTTTATAACATGTGTAAAAGGTCGTGCGCCTAAGATAAGTCAATTATGAGGTTCATGCAAACCAGTTAGTGTGGTGCTTTTTGGAAAAAGCAGGTTTGACTTTTTTAATCATTTAAGTCAACTTTACGGTACAAGCGTTAAATAAATAAATTAAGGATCATGAAAAACAAAAGAAAACAAATAAAAAAGATAACTGCAAGGCTAAAGGAAAAAGCTGAGAAACAAAATGTCCCTGAGAAAACATCCAAAGCGAAAGTTGCGTTAAAATCAACCAAACAAAAGAAATTGCCTGTATTTTTTAATCGTAGCAGTATATGGCCCTATGTTGACGAGCATGGCCATAGATGGTATTAGAATGGAACCATTATCAATTACGTCACATAAACACAACCCTAAAAAGACAAAAAATGAAAACAAAATTACTATCAGCCCTAAAAGGCAATATGATTATGGCTACACTCATTATTGGATTAAACATTGTACAGGTTCATGCCCAATGGACTGTATACAATACAGGCAACTCCAATATCCCTTCCAATAGCGTTAAGGCTATCGCCATTGATGCTAGCGGAATAAAGTGGGTAGGTACTGAAGGAATAGGGCCAACTACACTTACCGGTTTAAGTAAATATACCGGAGGCAGCAGTTTTACAAGTTGGGGGCCCGGTAATTCAAGTATGATCTCAGGAACTGTGAATACCATAGTATTTGATAGTTTAAACAATGTATGGATGGGTACTATTAACGGGGCAGCTAAACTTAGCGGCACTACCATTACTCCAATCGACCTTTCCGGTAACGATTATATTCAGGAAATCGCAGTTGATAAAAAAGGATATTTATGGGCTTCGGCACACTCCGGTTTATTTCGTATTAAGCGCAGCAATAATACCTGGACAATGTATGACGCTACTAATACTCCCGCAATGGGTGGCTCCAAATTAAATGCAGTAACAGTTGATAACTCAAATAATATATGGACAGGTGGCTGGGACAGCGGAGTTCGTAAGTTTGATGGCAACTCGACATGGACAAAATATGATCCCGGCAATTCTGTAATACCCGGTGATTGGACAAACTATGCAGGCAAAGATAGTTCAGGTAACATCTGGGTAACTTCACAAGGAAGTTTTGCCAATGGTAATGTAAGTTTTGTGGGCAAATACAATGGATCGGCGTGGACAATATACAGAACTGTTTTTGGCACCAATCCGGGACCGGTGCCAAGTGCTCAGATATACTCGATGGCTGTCGACAAAAAAAATGGTGTGATCTGGTTTGGGAGTCAGGACAAAGGACTTATTAAATACAATGGTTCTACCTGGCAGGTATACAATATGGGTAACACTCCCGGAATGCCTAGTAATGTAATAAACGGAGTTGCGCTCGATACTGATGGAAGTTTGTGGATAGCAACAGCTGCAGGGCTTGCACATTGGTCATGTACAATGCCAGCTCTGAATACATCATCTGACCCATCAATCTGTCAAGGCACTTCATCAACGCTTACTGTAAGTGGAGCCGGCAGCTATTTTTGGTCTCCGGCAAGCGGGTTAAATACTACCAGCGGAGCAAGTGTTATAGCATCTCCTTCCACTACCACCACTTATACGGTAACAGGATCAACTGACCCCGGATGTTCAAGTACCAAAGCCATCACAGTTACTGTAAAAACTCCTCCAATTGCCAATGCGGGAAGTGATGTTGGCATTTGTCCGGGATCAAATGTTACCCTGGCTGCAAGCGGTGGTACGGGTTATTCCTGGTCACCTGCTACAGGATTAAGTTCATCATCCGTTGCTAATCCTGTTGCTAATCCTGTATCAACCACTACATATACCGTTACTGTTACAGGTGCTGGCGGATGTACCGGCAGCGACCAGATTGTTGTTGAAGTAAATCCTCCATCACTACGCCCCGTCGCTAATGCGGGAAACGATACTGGTTTTTGTCCGGGCACAGGTGTTACATTAGCTGCAAGTGGTGGTACTTCTTATTCCTGGTCGCCTGCTACCGGATTAAATTCCACAACTGTTTCCAATCCTGTCGCAAATCCTTCTGCAACTACAACTTATACAGTTACAGTTAAAGGCGCTAATGGATGCACTAACACCGATCAGGTTGTTGTTTCTCTGAAACCGGTACCACTAGCCGATGCGGGTTTCGATGGAACAATTTGCAGCGGAGATGTAATGCCTTTGCAAGCCAGCGGCGGGGTTTCTTATTCCTGGTCGCCTTCTACAGGGCTGAGTTCCACTACAATTGCAAATCCTGATGCAACCCCAACCGGCGATATCACTTATACGGTTACTGTTACAGGTTCAAACGGATGTTCGGCAAATTCTTCCGTTTCAATTACCGTATATCCGCTTCCTCCCAGTCCCGTAATTACCAAAAGTGGTAATGTGTTAACTGCAAATAGTACAATGCTTATTTACGAATGGTACAAAGATGGCCTTATTATCCCTGGCGCTAATTCAAAAAGCTACACAATAACTGTTCCGGGAACTTACCCGGAAACATATAAGGTAATTGTTACCAGTGCTGATGGTTGTTCCAGTTCATCAAATGACTTTGTTGTTTTACCTACAGGCATTGAAAATTTAGAGCTTGGCTCAATAAAGGTAAATGGATATTATGATGCGGGGGCTCAACAAATAACAATGAATTTTTATTCTTCAGAAAAAGATCGGTATAATGTTGAATTATTCAACGTGGCCGGTCAACTCATTCTTAAAAACAGTATTGGAGAACGTTCCGGTACATTCGCCGAATATATACCTGCAATTAATTTCGAAAAGGGAATATACATTTTGTTCATTGCCTCGGGGAAAGCTACAGCATACAAAAAAATAGTGATTGAATAGTTTCCTATTATATGATCATGAAAAAAGGCACATTTGTCATATTCACATTATTTATATGCCTCACAAGTAATGCTCAATTTTCCAAATTACTTGATTTCAGCGGTACCACAGATGGTAGCTCTCCTAATAGCGTTGGTCCACTAACGCTTTCAGGAAATGTATTATACGGAATGGCAAGGCTTGGCGGGGCTAACAATCTGGGCTGTATCTTTAGCATCAATGATGACGGCACCGGGTATACTAAACTCCTTGATTTCAGTGGCGCGGCAAATGGCAGCACCCCTTCTGGTTCATTAATACTTTCGGGAAGTGTATTATATGGGATGGCCTCTGGTGGAGCCAGCAACAGAGGTTGTATTTTTAAGATTAATACTGACGGCACCGGATACTCCAGACTTTATGATTTCAGTGGCACTCCGGACGGCGATAATCCTACGGGCTCATTAACACTTTCAGGTAGTGTTCTGTATGGCATGACACAGCAAGGAGGAGCTGCCTCTAATAATGGGTGCATTTTCAAAATCAATACTGATGGCTCTGGCTATTCAAGGCTGCTCGATTTCAGCGGTGTTGCAAATGGTGCCTGGCCTTATAGCACACTCGCTCTTTCAGGTAGTACATTATATGGGATGACCTATTTCGGTGGGATAAATAACTTAGGAGTCATCTTTAAAATAAATACCGATGGCACAGGATACACCAAACTGCTCGATTTCAGTGGCGTGGCAAACGGAAAGAACCCATATGGTTCATTAACGATATCCGGAAACGTGTTATATGGAATGACTGCCACCGGTGGCGCAAACAATATCGGGTGCATCTTCAGTATCAATACCGATGGCACAGGATATGCCAAACTTCTTGATTTCAGTGGCGCACCAAACGCCAGCCAATCCTATGGTTCATTGGTTTTTTTTGGAAACATGTTATACGGAATGGCATCAATAGGTGGGGCAAACAACATGGGTTGTATCTTCAAGATCAACACTGATGGTACCGGATATTCAAATCTGTTTGATTTCAGTGGTGTGGCTACTGGAAACTTTCCAACCGGCGAACTGATCCGCTCAGGAAGCTGCTCGTATGGTATGACATTTCAGGGGGGTACAAATAACTTAGGTGTTATATTTAAATATTGTGATGCATCATTACCCATTGAACTAATCTCATTCAGTGCTGAATATAATAAGGGGGAAGTGTATACCCAATGGGTAACAGCAACCGAAACAAATAATAATTATTTTACGATAGAACGTAGCACAGATGGGAGGATCTGGAAAATTGCTGGTATTGTTGCCGGAGCAGGTAATTCATCTGCTATTCGTAATTATGCGTTTGTTGATACACCTGAAACGTTAAATTTGACTCCGGTACAAACGGCCCTTCAGCAGTCAGATCTGAAACCTGCAACTGTTTTTTATTACCGCCTTAAGCAAACAGATTTTGATGGCAGATGTTCCTATTCAAATGTCGCTGCGGTAAAAGTAATGGACGAATGGAACAGAGCAATAAATTTTTCAATTTACCCCAACCCGATAAATATAATGCCTGGCGAAAGTTTATCATTTACTCTTTTCGGATTGCAGAAAGTGTCACCAATACTGGTTCTTTTAAATGATCTATTTGGACGAGAATATTATTCAAAAACAATTCTATCCGATGTTAATGGAAATGCTAGTGTTGTTATAGAAAGCAATATACCATTACCAACGGGAGTATATCTGATTAGAGCATCGAGTAACAATAAATTGTATAATAAAAAAATCGTTTTCTTATAACAAGTATAAAGAAGACACATGAAATAGCCATATACCTTTTGGCATACCAACCGAAATGAATATGGCGTATTCCATCTGACAAACAGCAACTTTAAAATTATATACACATGAAATTTAAAGAAGCTTGCACGTTGGGATACATAGATTATTGGTGGGTTTATTTCTTTTATAAGGAAATAGGCCTTCCATTTTGATTTGCTTTGCATAACCCGTAAAACGGAATAGTAGCATGTAATGCTAAAAGAAGTGAAATAAAATGACCGCCATAAAAAAAAATCATCATACGCTCATCATAATATTGCTTATCACAGGTAATATTTATTCTCTCTTCTCTTTGACGAGAGCCGGATATGAACTTAGTGGCAATAACAACTCTAAATCTGACCCTAAGCTAAAAGCTCAGACACAGCAATGGATGCAATCACAGCCTGTGCAATTTATAGAAAACAAAGGACAAATGATGGATATGGAGGGTAAGCCCGAGCCTTTCGTTTTGTTCAAAATCGAAGCGCCAGGCATGAATATGTATATCACCGAAAAAGGAATCACCTATACTTTTATTCAGGCAGAAGAAGAATATAAAGAAAAAGATAGGCAGGTGACATGTGGCAAAGAGGAACAGAGGAAAGATGAAGATAATATCATTTTCAAATGGGCACGGGTTGATATGGAACTTACCGGGGCAAGTATTAAAAAAGAAAACATTATAACAGAAGGCAGATCAACCAGCTTTAATCAATATTTTTTAGGCCACTGTCCCAATGGAATAACAGACGTACACAGTTATGAGAAGGTAACTATTAAGGAAATTTACCCCGGGATAGATTGGGTATTTTATAACTCAAACAAAACAGGATTCAAGTATGATTTTGTGGTGCATCCCGGCGCTAACCAAAATAACATAAAGCTTCTATACCGCTCTGAAAAAAAATTAGGTATTGACAACAAGGGCAACATACAAATAAAATCCCCATACGGAACCCTAACCGAACAAGCCCCCGTAAGTTATTTGGAAGAAACAAACAGAAATATCCCAACAATCTTTTCCGAAAAAAAAATTAAGTCCTGCAATCCTAACGGAAATGACGAAGGCTATGAAACAGAAGTTTCATTTATACTTGAACCAGGAACGTTGAATCTTGAACTCGAAACTTTAATTATTGATCCGCAACTTGTTTGGGGAACATTTTATGGAGGAAGCGGGGCTGAAGGATTTGGCAATATGGATTGTGATGTAAACGGGAATCTATATGTGACGGGATATGTAATTTCCGCTGATTTTCCAACGCAAGCATGGGGTAGCGCATATTTTAGTGGCTTTTCAGGAACAGCATGGGACGTATTTATACTCCGCTTTTCCAATACCGGCGTGCTTACCTGGGCTACTTATTATGGGGGAGCGAATAGTGGCAATAACGAGATGGGAAGAAGCATAAAAATTGATGCGACAGGAAATGTTTTTGTAACAGGTTGGACATCCGCCCCTAATTTTCCAACCCAGACTGGAACCGGAAGTTTTACCGGCGCATACTTTGACAATACATTACCGCTTAACGGCATAGCTGGTTTTATACTTCGCTTTTCCAATGCAGGAGTTCGTACCTGGGCTACCCTTATTGATTATGCCAGCTTTTTGGATATGGCCCTTGACATTAATGGAAATATCTACCTGGCAGGAAGTGCCGGTGCAGGATGTCCTTTAAAGCCATGGGGTGGCGCTTACTTTGATGCCAGCATAGGAGGATCAGGTGATTGTTATATAATTCGTTTTTCCAATAAAGGAATGCTTATATGGGCGACTTATTATGGCGGAAGTATTATAACTAATAATTCCAATGGGGCACCCGAATTTGCGTCAAATATTATAACAGACGCTGTTGGAAATATTTATGTCGCAGGACAGGCAACTACAATAGATTTCCCAACTCAAACTGGAACAGGAGTCTTCACAGGGGCGTATTATGATAATACCCAGGCAGGAGCCACAGACATATTTATTCTTCGTTTTTCCAATAAAGGTGTACGCACCTGGGCAACTTTATATGGAGGGAGTAGTGGGGTTTGGGGAAGGGATCATCCGTCAGGCCTCAGAGTAGATGTTACCGGAAATATTTATGTTACAGGTGTAACAGATGCTTCTGACTTTCCTACTCAGTCCTGGGGTAGCGCCTATTTTAGCGGTTACAAAGGTGCGTCAGATGCATT